>JAWOGG010000123.1:0-11015 GCA_046497085.1 Orrella sp. | reverse complement strand
GCTTGCTCGGCGAGTTCGCGCTCCCGGGCCAACCGTTCTTGCTCAAGTCGGGCCTCTTCCTCTTCCTGTGCCTGGCGCTCACGCTCTTTTTCTAATGCGATTTGCGCCTCAATTTCTGCGCTGTTGTCAGGCGGTGGCGGTTCCGGTTCCGGTTCCGGTTCTGGCTCTGGTTCGGGCTCTGGTTCGGGCTCTGGTTCGGGCTCCTGTTGAGGTTCAGGCTCAGGCTCAGGCTCCGGTTGAGGTTCTGGTTCCGGTTCTGGTTCTGGCTCTGGCTCCGGTTGTGGTTCTGGCTCTGGTGCTCTGGCCACCTGTTGAGTGTTACCGTCCATCCAAAGCTCTACCTGTAATGGTCCTGGGCTTTCCATCTTCCAACTCCAGCCGGCTATCAGGAAGATCACGACCAATAAGTGCAAGCCCACGGCGGCTGCGATCGCACGCACGTTATCGCGCTGAAGCAGTACGCTCAGCCGGTGCAATTGTGATGGCCCCGATCGTCGCTGCATTACTGACCTGTGGGTGTGACGTCGACGGCTTGATCACCCTGGTTTTGCTCGACCAGCAGCCCCAACCGTTGAACACCATTGGCCCGCAGACGGTCCATAATGGCGACCACTGACTCATACGGGACCTTGCCGTGTGCGGCAATGACTACCGGTTGGTCTGGTTCAACCACGTTCAGGATGGTTTGTGCGATCTGATCCCTCGATACCGGCTGAAAATTAGCACCCGCCTCACGCTTGCGCCAAGAGAGTTCGCCGTTTTCTGCGATCTGTATCTCTAGAGGCGTGGTTGGCACATTGGCTGCCCGGCCCACACTTGGCAAATCAATCACCCCTGGTGTGATTAATGGGGCCGTGACCATAAAAATCACTAACAAAACCAACATGACATCAATGTACGGCACGACGTTGATGTCGTTTTTTAGGCGACGGTTGGAACGACCATGGCTAGAGCGTAATGAACTCATGTGCGGGTCTGCCGTTGCAAGATGTTGAGAAACTCATCAACAAAAGTCTCGAATCGAGTGGCTAAGCGGTCAACTTCACCGGTGTATCGGTTGTATGCAACTACTGCCGGTATCGCCGCAAACAAACCAATCGCGGTAGCAATCAGAGCTTCTGCGATGCCTGGTGCCACCGCTGCAAGTGTTGCCTGCTCGACGTTAGCCAGTCCTATAAAAGCATGCATGATGCCCCAAACGGTACCCAGTAGGCCGATATAGGGGCTGACAGAGCCCGCGGAGGCAAGAAACCCAAGGTTTGTTTCCATGTCATCTAGTTCGCGCTGGAAGGCCGCACGCATGGCTCGTCTTGATCCGTCTAGTGCGCTGTCAGCGTGATGGGTTTTGATGAACTCTGTCATGCCAGCATCAAAAATCCTCGCCAAAGCGCCTTGTTCACTGCGACGTTTTGCGACAGTTTGATGCAACGAACCTAAGTCGCCGCCAGACCAAAAGTCGTCCTCAAAGTTCTGAGTTTGTTCGCGAGCGCGCTTCAGTGCAGACCGCTTAGAAAAGATGAAGGTCCAGGAAACAACGGAAATGACGATAAGCAGCAACATGATCAGTTGAACAGGCAAACTGGCCTGCAAGATCAGCGAGAGTATCGACATGTCTGGGGTAGCGTCTGGCATGAGTTATCTCTTTGTGAAAAATGAAATTTGTGTACGAACATCAACGGGCAACGCCGTTGGTTTTAAAGAAAAACTATCAACACAGCCTACTCGAATATTGCCTGAGGCGAGTGTCTGTTGGTCGCGAACGACGCGCTGCGAAAAATTCATTGATGCACGTCCAACATAAGTGACGATTGTTTCAACAGTAAGCGCATCGTCTAACCGGGCAGGCATTTTGTACTGCATATCTAGTTGTGACACCACAAATATGATCCGTTGAGTTAGACCTAGATCTTGCTGATTGACCTTCAGTGTACGCAACCATTCGGTTCTTCCGCGCTCCATGAATTTCAGATAATTGGCGTAAAAAACAACCCCGCCGGCATCTGTGTCCTCGTAATAGACGCGGATTGGCCAACGGAAGGCGTGTTGCCAATCAATGTCTGCAGGAGCAATGGTAGTAGGCATATCTGCTTGGGCGCTTGGGTTTTGTTTACTGGTTATCGTCAAGGGCGGCTTGGGTTGAGACAACCGCATTCGACAAATCGACGAATACTGCTTCCGAATCGCAGCGCTTAAGCAGCTCTATTTGGCCATTTGCCAAGCCGCGATCACCCACAGTCAGACGCACAGGCACCCCGATGAGTTCCCATTCGGCAAACATCACACCAGGGCGAAGATCCCGATCGTCAAGGATGACATCGACCCCAGCGGCAAGTAAAGATTCGTAAAGTTGGGTTGCCGCGTCACGCACAGCTTGGCTTTTGCCCCAACCAATGCCGCAGACAACAACCTCAAATGGCGCCATCGCCTTGGGCCAAACAATACCGCGCGGGTCGTGGTTTTGTTCGATGGCGGCTCCGACGATGCGTGTGACGCCGATCCCGTAGCACCCCATTTCCATCAAAGCTGGCTTACCGTTCTCATCGAGAAATGTGGCCTTCATCGACTGTGAGTATTTGGTCCCTAAGTAGAAAACATGTCCTACTTCGATGCCGCGTTGCAAACTTAACGTGCCAGTGCCGGAAGGGGACGGGTCACCCGCAACGACATTGCGTAAATCCGCGACCAAGCTAGGTTCTGGCAGATCTCGACCCCAGTTAACGTTCTGTAAGTGATAGGGCGCTTCGTTGGCACCACACACGAAATCACTAAGATTGGCCACGGTGGTGTCGGCGATGACTGACACTGCTGGGTTCACACCGACTGGCCCGAGAAAGCCTGGCACACAATTAAAGTGTTTTTTGATTTCATCTTCGGTTGCAAATCGATAGCCTTCTTCGAAGCCAGACAATTTACCGACTTTGATCTCATTCAGATCATGGTCGCCACGCAACAAAAGCAACCACATCTTATCGGCCTCGCCGTCAGCGGGCGTGGCCAATACAATCGATTTAACAGTCTGTTGCAAATCAATGGAGAGCAAATCCTTAACTTGGTGGCAGGTGGCAGCACCAGGAGTGTGCACCTTTTGCATGTCCAAGGTGGCTGCCCCACGCTCAGGGATTAAGCAAGGTGCGGCAGCTAGTTCGATATTTGCGGCGTAGTCGTTGGCTGGATCAAAGACAATTTGGTCCTCACCAATATCAGCGATGACTTGAAACTCGTGACTAGAGGACCCGCCGATAGAGCCCGTGTCAGCCGCGACCGCACGAAACGTAAGGCCTAGACGCGTAAAAATACGGTTGTACGCGTCAAACATGCGCTGATAGCTCTCGAGCGCGCCATCAATATCGCGATCAAATGAGTAGGCATCTTTCATGGTGAACTCGCGTCCACGCATAATGCCAAACCGTGGGCGTCGCTCATCACGAAATTTGGTTTGTATGTGAAAGAAATTAACCGGCAACTGGCGCCAACTTTTTATTTCACTGCGTGCGATGTCGGTGATGACCTCTTCCGAAGTGGGTTGCAACACAAAGTCTCGCTGATGTCGGTCTTTGACCCGCAACAGTTCAGGACCGTATTGATCCCAACGCCCTGACTCTTGCCACAGCTCAGCGGGTTGAACCACTGGCATGAGTAGCTCGAGTGCGCCGGCGGCTTCCATCTCCTGGCGGATGATGTTTTCTACTTTCCGGATCACACGCAAACCAAGTGGCATGTAGGAATAAATGCCACCGGCGAGTTTACGGATCATTCCTGAACGCATCATCAGTTGATGGCTCGCGATCTCCGCGTCGTTGGGGGCTTCTTTGATAGTACTAATGTGAAAGGCACTGGCTCGCATGGATTCGGGTAACCTAGTAGGGTGATTTGAATATCAGTCCGTATAATTTGAACCAATTGTATTGAATTCAGTGGGTGCGGCCATGTTAGACCGAGAAGGTTACCGCCCCAATGTCGGCATTATCCTCGTAAACCAGAAAAATCAGGTTTTTTGGGGTAAGCGTGTCAGGGAGCATGCCTGGCAGTTTCCGCAGGGCGGTATTAAGTTTGGTGAAAGTCCTGTTCAGGCGATGTTTCGTGAGTTGCATGAGGAAGTCGGTTTAAAGCCCGAGCATGTGCGGATATTGGGACGAACAAAAGACTGGCTCAGATACGATGTGCCGGATCATTTTATAAGGCGCGACTCGCGCGGGCATTATCGTGGGCAAAAACAAATTTGGTTCCTATTGCGGCTTGTTGGTCGAGACTCAGACGTCAGTTTAAGGGCCACCGCGCATCCTGAGTTCGATGCTTGGCGTTGGAGTCCTTACTGGGTTTCGCTTGATGCCGTCATCGAGTTCAAGCGAGACGTCTACAAACAAGCACTGACTGAGCTAGCGGGCTCATTGTTTCGACAGCGGACCAGCAGAGCCATATACAGGCAACGCCGGTCCGATGAGAAAGGGTTAGCGCAGCCGTTTGATCAGACTTGATGTGTCCCAACGGTTGCCACCGAGTTTTTGTACATCTGCGTAAAACTGGTCAACAAGTGCAGTGACGGGTACTCGGGCACCGTTACGCTTGGCTTCGTTGATAGCCAAGCCAAGATCTTTTCTCATCCAATCTACGGCAAACCCAAATTCAAACTGATCGTCAACCATGGTGTTGCCACGGTTCTCCATCTGCCAGCTTTGGGCAGCGCCTTTGCTGATGACGTCTAAAACAAGCTTCATGTCTAAGCCTGCCGCCTGACCAAAGGCAATGCCCTCTGAGAGCCCTTGAACCAAGCCCGCGATGCATATCTGGTTGACCATTTTGGCTAATTGTCCTGCGCCAGACTCACCAACCAAAGTCACTGCACGAGAAAAATGTGACGCGATAGGCTTAATGTGGTCAAAGTCTTTTGTATTCCCACCACACATGACCGTGAGCTGACCATTAACAGCGCCGGCTTGACCGCCGGACACGGGGGCATCAATAAAGCCCAGGGATTTTGACTGTGCGATCGCGGCAAGCTCTTTTGCCACATCGGCCGATGCCGTCGTGTGGTCAACAAATATGGCGCCGGACTTCATGCCAGCAAAGGCACCGTTTTCTCCGAGAACGACGCTACGCAAGTCATCGTCGTTACCTACGCAACAAAAAACAATATCGGCGTCTTGGGCTGCCTGCTTGGGTGTTGGGGCATGTTGCCCATTAAATTCTTGTGCCCAAGCTTTGGCTTTTGCCTCTGTCCGGTTGTAAACCGTGACGTCATGACCGGCACGGGCGAGATGGCCGGCCATGGGGAGCCCCATAACGCCTAGCCCAAGGAAAGCGACACGTTGGGTGGGTACTTTGTCGTAGTCACGTGCATTGATGCTAGATGTTGTCATTTTGGGTCTCCGAGTGGTTTTTGTAGAAATTTTGCTCAAGTGTACTGAAACAATCGCTGACGGTAGAACCGTTTTGTTTTACGATTAGCACATGATAGAAGAACTCAACCAATTGTCCACTCGGATTCAAAAGCTTGTGGATCGCATGCAAGCGTTGTCAGCCGAGGCTCAGGCCCTTAAGCAGCAAGTGGCCGAACTAACGTCCGAACGCGATAGCTTGGCGTCTGAGCTGCAGGCAGGCAATACCAAAATGCGAGAACTTGAAACCTCTTTGGGATCAGCACAAGAGGTTGCAGAGTCTGCGCGGGCGAAAGCTGAACGCGAAAAAATGACGTTACAGGGCACATTGGATTTGTTTCGACAGGAGCACGAAACAACCCAATCAAGCCTGAAAGCCCGTGAACACGAAGTCCAGCGTTTGCGTGAGGTCAATGAACAGGCGAAGCAACGAATTGATGGGGTTCTTGAGCGCCTTCCAGGCGCCACGCAGCAGGAGGCGAGCTAGTGGAAACCGTACAAGCAAATATTTTGGGTCGAGACTACTCGTTGGCTTGCCCTCCCGAGGAAAAAGCCACATTGGAGGCAGCCGTTAAACATGTCAGTGCCTTAGCTGGTGGCATCCAGGGCTCTGGAAAAGTTGCTGGCAATGAGAAGATCGCGGTAATGGCAGCCATTCAGATTGCAGCCGAACTGTTGGTGCTTAGATCCCCTGATGGGCCGTTGGGTAGTTTGTCCGTTGGTGACTTCAAGCGTAAGATAGAGGACATGAATGCAATGCTCGACTCAGTGAGTTAATTTGAGTCGATGCTTTACCGGTTGTCCCTGCGGTGTACGTGACCTGACCACATATTCTCTGAACCAATGCTTATGGCATATAGGTTGCGGGTTGGAAAACGGGAGTGCGAGTCCCTTGCGGAATTGCCCGAAATTTTTCACGAAGCGACCGACTTGAACCTTCGGTTCGAGATGCCGGTCTAGACGGCACTTGCGGGGCATTTTTTAGGAAGCCAGTTTGATGATGATCGCCGCTACTCGGTTTTTGACATTTGCAGGCGCTAGCTTGTTGATTTTGTTTGCATTTAATGCAACTGCACAAGCCGATGAATCACCCGAACTCAGTCTTGCCGCGACGGTGAGTACGTCTCTTGAACAGGACGAGTTACAGGTTGTTTTTAGTGCTCAGTCAGAAGCCAGCTCAGCTTCGGCGGCAAATGAGCAGCTCATCAAGGCTTTAAACGATGCGCGGGCCAAGCTCGGTGAGCCATCAGATGTCAACATCAGTAACGGCGTCGTACAAACTTACCCGGTGTATGGCAAGCAAAAAGAGCCAACCATTTGGCGCGGTCGGGGAGAGTTGATCATTGATTCCAGTGACTTAACAGCGGTTAGCGCTGCTGCCGACAAGCTGACTGGTCTGTTGGCGTTATCTAGGGTCAATTTTTCATTGTCAGACCAGGCGCGGCGTGCCGAGCAATCACGGCTGATTGAGCAGGCTGCACAAGCCTTTCGTCAAAAAGCGCAAACAAGTGCAAAGGCATTTGGGTATGAGTCATACGAGATTTTGAAGTTAGACATCACAAACAGTGGTGAAGTCATGAGTCCTCGGCCAATGTTGGCCACCCGTATGGCTTCAGCTGATGCTGCGCCATCGCCAAGCCTTGACTTACAACCAAGTCGTGAGTCAGTCACGGTGACGGTTTCTGGATCGGTGAGCTTGCGCTAAACCGATATAGCAAGACGCCAGCGAGGACCATGGGAACGCAAAGCCATTGACCCATACTTAGGTTAGCCACTAGCAAACCGAGAAAAGCGTCGGGCTCTCTGGCGAATTCGGCCATGAACCTGAAAGCGCCGTACCCCATTAAGAAAACCGCGCTTACTTGCCCTGTCGGCCTTGGTTTGCGCGCGAAAAGCCACACTAAGACGAATAAGGCAATGCCTTCCAGACCAAACTGATACAGCTGTGATGGGTGGCGAGCTATGCCGTCTTGTGCTGCAGGGAAGACCATGCCCCATGGCAAGTCTGTTGGTCGTCCCCACAGCTCACCGTTGATAAAGTTACCCAGACGTCCAGCCGCTAGTCCGAGTGGCACCAAGGGTGCGATGAGATCGCCCAACTCAAGAAACCGGTATTGTCGGCGACGAGCGAAGAACCATAGGCTCAGAACAACCCCAAGCAAACCGCCATGAAAGGACATACCGCCTTCCCAAAGGAAAAAGATCTCCGTGAGATTTTGTAGGTAATAGGTGGGCTTATAAAACAGCACATAACCCAAACGACCACCCAGTACAGCACCAAGCATGCTCAAAAACAGCATGTCTTCTAGATCAACCAGCGTGACGCGAGTTAAATGGTTTTTAACTCGCCAGCGGCCCAGCAGCCAAGCTGAACCAAATCCAACGAGATACATCAAACCGTACCAATGTATGGCAAGCGGGCCCAATTGGACGGCGACTGGGTCTATTTGAGGGAAGGCAAGCATGAATCAAACGTTTCCTGAAAAGTTGTTTCATAATAACCTTCGTGTTTGTTCTTAATTTTCTTGGAAGGCGCTATGTCTAAATTTGAACGTTCTAGCCATATTACTGAAGGCGTGACACGCGCGCCAAATCGTGCAATGTATTACGGCATGGGCTACAAAGAGACCGATTTTGCAAATCCTATGATTGGGGTAGCAAACGGGCATTCAACGATTACGCCTTGCAACAGTGGCTTGCAGCCATTGACCGATGCCGCCGTACAAGCGATCCATGAGGCGAAAGGTAACCCCCAGATGTTTGGGGTGCCAACCATTTCCGATGGTATGTCTATGGGTACCGAAGGAATGAAGTTTTCTTTGGTCTCGCGCGAGGTGATTGCTGATTGCATCGAGACCGCGGTCCAAGGGCAGTGGATGGATGGCGTTGTCGTGGTGGGCGGATGTGACAAAAACATGCCCGGTGGCATGATCGCCATGGCGCGTATGAATGTGCCTAGCATTTATGTATATGGCGGCACCATCAAGCCTGGTCAGCACAAGGGAAAGGACCTGAACATCGTCTCAGTATTTGAGGCGGTGGGCGAATTCACAATGAAGCGGATGAGCCAGGAAGACTTCAAAGCGATTGAGCAAAAGGCGATACCCGGCTCGGGCTCCTGTGGTGGTATGTACACCGCCAACACCATGAGCTCATCCTTTGAGGCCATGGGAATGAGCTTGCCTTACTCAAGCACGGCCGCTAACGAAGACGGCGAGGCCATGGAAAATGCCAAGAAGGCAGCGCAAGTCTTGGTAGAGGCGGTTCGCGCGGGTGGACGCTGTCCCCGCGACATCATTACTCGCAAATCTATCGAAAATGCCGTCTCGGTCATCATGGCTGTCGGTGGCTCAACCAATGCCGTTTTGCACTTTTTGGCGATTGCGCATGCCGCAGAGGTGCCTTGGAATATTGATGATTTCGAAAAAATTCGCCAACGAGTACCTGTGATCTGTGACTTAAAACCGTCTGGCAAATACCTCACGGTTGACCTGCATCGTGCAGGTGGCATTCCGCAAGTGATGAAACTGTTGCTCAATGCAGGCCTGCTACATGGCGATTGCATGACGATCACAGGCCAGACCATTGCTGAGGTACTCAAAGACGTGCCAGACCAGCCACCTGCTGGGCAGGACGTCATTCGCACGCTCGACAATGCCCTCTACGATCATGGCCACCTGGCTATTTTGAAAGGCAATTTGGCAACAGAAGGGGCTGTGGCAAAAATCACAGGTCTTAAAAATCCTGTCATTACTGGGCCTGCGCGAGTGTTTGACTCAGAGGACCTGGCGATGGCAGCCATTATGGAGCGCAAGATTAACGCTGGTGATGTGATTGTCATTCGTTATGAAGGCCCCAAGGGTGGTCCTGGGATGCGCGAAATGCTGGCACCAACGGCGGCTTTGATTGGCCAAGGGCTCGGCGAAAGCGTGGGTCTGATTACCGATGGTCGTTTTTCCGGCGGGACGTGGGGTATGGTGGTTGGACACGTGGCGCCAGAAGCGCAGGTGGGAGGCACCATCGCCTTGATTGAAGAGGGTGATTCAGTCACGATTGATGCGCACAAGTTGCTACTGCAGTTAAACGTTGAATCTGATGAGATAGAAAAACGTCGGACACAGTGGAAACAGCCAGCGCCTCGCTATACACGTGGTGTTTTGGCTAAATTTGGTCGTCTTGCCAGCACAGCGAGTCGAGGAGCAGTGACCGATGCGTTTGACGAATAGCTTTCGCATAGGAGCGCTGTTTTGGCTCTTTAGCGGGCCGGTGCTTGCCACGAGCGAGGCCTCTATTTCGTTTGATCAAGGTAAGGCGCTCGCTAAAAAGAGCGTCTGCCTTGGTTGCCATCAGGTCGACGCCAAAAGGGTTGGTCCGGGCTTTACCCAGGTTGCCGAGCGTTATCGAGACCAACCCGGGGCGGCTGCGTACTTGGTGCAAATTATTCACAAAGGTGGGCGCGGCAAATGGGGTGCTATTCCTATGCCGGCGCAGAACCAAGTGTCCGATGAGCAGGCCAAAGCGCTGGCGCAGTGGATTCTGGCGTTAGAGCCAGAGAGCGATGCAAAGTAAATAAGGAGCGGTAAATGGCGACGGCGATTTTTGGCGGTGGGTGCTTTTGGTGTACTGAGGCAGTCTTTGACGCGCTAGAGGGTGTCAGTTTGGTGGAGCCTGGGTACACCGGTGGGCATGTCGAGCATCCTACCTATGAGCAGATTTGCCGGGCAGACACCGGGCATATTGAGGTAATTCGTATTGAATATGACCCGGTGGTTGTTTCTTACGAAACATTGCTGGATATCTTCTTTGCAACACACAACCCAACGACACCTGAGCGTCAGGGCAACGATGTTGGTCCACAATATCAATCAGCTGTTTTTTATCAGGATGAAGAACAGCGACGTTTGGCTCAAGCGGCGATTGAGGCGGTTGACGCGTCTAATGCCTGGGCGCAACCCGTTTGTACAAAGGTACTGCCGGCCGCGCCTTTCTGGGTGGCTGAGTCATATCACCACGACTACTTTGCTCAGAATCCTCGACAAGGCTACTGTCAATTCATCATCGCGCCCAAAATGGCTAAACTGGTTGAACAGCACGGCGATAAGCTCAAATAAAACGAGAGTGTGGGCTAGGCATGTGTTCTAAGCGAGCAGCCCACAAAATAAACATGTCTTTTTGAGGCAATCGATTTGACAGCCGTAAAAAACATGTGCATAATCTCGTTTCTCTGCAGTTACGTAGTTTCCGAAATGAAACGAAACAACAGCAGACGCAGTCGGTAGCAGAAGCAGGTTTCTTTGGTCGGTTCGATCTAGATATCCCAAAATCACTACAGATGTGTGACAAACGGTTGAATTTCTAAATCAGTTTGTCGCGTGTCCTGTGCTCTTCTGAAATCGATTTGCGAAACGCTCTTTAACAACAAAACAACCGATAAGTGTGGGCATTTGATTATTGAATGCGAAGCGAATCGACATTGGGTGGGGTTGCCGTAAGGTGGCTGATCTTAATGTAGGTGGCGCGGACCGAAAACATAAGCAAGTGCTCACAAAAAGAAGCAAGGTAAGGAAGCTTGGGTCTAGGCAGCGAGAGTTGTTTGGGCCGGAGAACTTTGTCGAGTTTCTTTGAGTGATGCGCCGCGCG
>JAWOGG010000039.1:0-9192 GCA_046497085.1 Orrella sp. | reverse complement strand
TCACTAGTGTCCCAACGTTTGGAACAGGTCTTGTTGAACAGGAAGATTTCCTGGCTCGGTCGGTTCAACGGGTCGTCCGAGTAGAGTTTCAATAGAGGTGGTCGCAAACATGTTCAGGTCCAGTACGCGGAGAATTTCGTAAAGCGAATGTTTCAGATTCAGGCGCTTCTTCATAATGGCAATCGAGACGTAGGTCGCAATCGCGACCCATATCTGCGTCTTGACGGCGTTTTCTGTGTTGCCATAAAACGCTTTGATTCGAAGATGCTGTTTGATCCATTTGAAGAACAACTCGACTTGCCATCTTTGTTTGTAGAGGGCGCAAATCGTGATGGCCGGCAAAGCAAAGTTGTTGGTGAGAAACACGAATCTCTTGTCGGTCTGTGCATCGATGAACGTGACGCATCTGAGTGCTTCGGGGTATCGAGTAGTCGACAACACACCAGTCAAGCGGACATGATGATCGCTGACCAATCCAGTGCTGTTGTCGACGGGAAAGGCATGGATCAATTCGGTTTGCATATTGGCTTTGGCCCTGGTCACAAAGAAAGCTCTGTCGGTGTGCAAGTTGTAGAGTCGAGCAAAGTCGACGTAGGCTTTGTCCATGACGTAAAACGCGCCAGCCTCGATGTAGCCTTGCTCGCAGAGCAGGTCGAGAACTTTGACGTCGTGCATCTTGCCATCGCTGATGTGAATAAAACTTGGAATCGAACCCTTCAAATCTATCAACGTGTGAAGCTTGACGGCGGCCTTGGCTGTTCGAAATGGCGCCCATTGAAACAGACTCAGACACAAGTCTATCGTCGTCGAATCCAGCGCATAAACGGTCGCGCCCATCAGCGCGTTCAGTTCGGTATTGGTCGGTTCGTCGGCGTAAAGCGTGCGCGCTGTTTTTATCAAATGATGAGCCAAGTCGGCAAAAACTTCCCAGGGTCTGACGCGGTTTGCGTTGGCCAACGTGTTGCGAGAGATCGTCTTGCAACGCAACCCCATGTGGTAGAAATGTTTGCGTTGCGCTCGCAAATTGATCTCGATATCGCGCAACGATTCGCGTGCCGTCAGTTGCGCAAAAGCGAGCGTAAAAATTGATCCAGACAGCTGAAGTCCTGGGCTTTGTGTTGAGCACGTCGCGCTGCCACCATTCGACTGAAAGCTTTCAGCGGCAAATACGCCATGACTTGAGCGAATACCAATTGTCCGGAATGCATGATCAACCTCGCCAGATAACATCTGACAATGATGACTCATCCGAGAAATCAGATTCAAATCGTGGACACGCGAAAAAACGGATTTATCCATGAATATCAATAAATTACCGACGATCTGTCGTGAAACGTTGGGACACTAGTGCATGAATATCAATAAATTACCGACGATCTGTCGTGAAACGTTGGGACACTAGTGTCATGACATCTAAAAATGAAAGTTCGGCAGACCACGATCTCAGCGAGCTCTTTGCTGGTACCAAAATCACAATAATCCTTGCAAGCTGTGGAATCAACTTACTGGCCTTAGCGCTACCGTTGTTGATGTTGCAGCTATACGACCGAATACTACCGTTTCAATCACTCGACACATTAACGCTTTTGGCTGCCACTGTTTTATTGGCTGTGTTGATAGAGTCTTTTTTGCGGGCAGTTCGCGCATACATCACGTCTTGGGTGGCGGCTCGTTTCGAGCATAGAGCCATGAATGCAGCAGTTAACCGAACGTTGGCCGAGCCCTTGCATCAATTCGAAAAAAAGGGCACGGGATTATTTATGGATCGATTTCGATCCATCACCACATTGAAATACCATTATTCCGGTCAGTCTTTTCAACAGTTGTTAGATTTACCTTTCACGTTTTTATATATTGCCGTCGCTTTTCTTATTAGCCCCTGGATTGGTTTGCTGCTCATTTGTGGCTACACAGTTTTCGCTTTGATTACATTGTTTCGCGGCCGAGGCTTCACCGACCTGGTTAAAGAGCAAAAAGAAGTCGATGCCCGGCGGGGCAATTTTCTCACTGAAACCGTCACAAACATACACACGCTCAAGTCGATGACCTTGGAGTCGTTGATGCAGCGCCGTCATGAACGGCTGCAAGAGTCATGCGCCCGATTAATGAGCCGATTAGCTTACCGCTTGGACATGGCGTCTGGAATTGGAGCGATCTTTTCTCCATTGATGACTATGTTAACGGTAGCGATTGGTGCATGGCTTGTTATTCAGGGACAGTTAACAAACGGCGAGTTGGCGGCCTGTGTCTTGCTTGGTATGAGAGCCCTGTCACCGCTGCAAAAACTCGGTGGTTTATGGTCAAAGCATCAAGAAGACAGTATGTTGCGGACTGAATTGTCAAAGATTATGGCCGAGAAAACGTTGCCAGATTCTGGTAGGGGAGCAAAGGCAAAAGGGTTCGACTCTAAATGTGTTCCGGGGGAACGACCCCGCCAAGCCGCTACCCTTGAGTTAAAACAAGTCAGCTATCAATTTCCAGCAGCATCCTCGCCAATTTTTGACCATCTCGATGTAAAGGTTGAAGCGGGTGAGTGCTTATGTATCACTGGGGAGGGAGGTTCGGGTTTTAGTACCCTGTTGCAATTAATGGCAGGCGTGTTGACGCCTACAGGAGGCCAGGTAATGCTTGACGGTGAGCCGTTGAGCAAGATCAATGACGGAGAAATGAACGAGCAACGGGTTGCTTACTTGCCGCAGACAGCTCAAATGTTTGAAGGTTCTATAGTTGAAAACATAAGTCTCTTCGATCCCTCTCGCATTGATACGGCGATCCAAACCGCTAAAGATATCGGTCTCAGCGATTTCGTATCTCGATTACCTCGTGGGTGGGACTCCACCGTTGGCGACATGGCGGTTGACTCCCTGTCACCGGGCTATCGCCAAAGGTTGGCCATTGTCAGAGCGCTGTCAAATAGGCCAGACGTCATCCTTTTTGATGACGCGACGTCCTCGGTCGATGCACAGGGAGACCGGCTATTTTTAGAATACCTCTCGTCAATGAGGGGCAAGGCTACGATTGTCATTGTTTCACCAAGGCAGTCATTTCAGCGTCTGGCAACCCGAAGCCTACATCTTGAGAACGGTCAATTGTTTGAAGTAGAGCCAGGCACTACTTTCCTCAAAACCGAGCGTCCGATCGCTGTCAATCCAGCTACAGCGGTCGTTACTCAGCAGCCAATGCCCTCGAGTTTTCTTGAAAAAAAGCCGGTCACTGATCAAGTTGAAGGCTCGCTTAGATGGAAGCACACATACGAAACGGTGGTGAATCAATTCAAAGCCACATCGGATCTTGCTTCATGTTTGACTATTTTGCTGGAATTGTTGAATGTTAGAAATTCGACTAGAGAGGTGGCCGAGGCATTGCCGTATTACACGGAATCCTTGGATCTGGCTGGATTTCATAACACTATGGCTCAGCTTGGTTATCGAATGACCGTGGTCAGTGGCCCGCTCGGGGCATTGGACGCGCGAGCGCTTCCCAGTTTGTTTGTTCCTGACAAAGGGGTTGCGTTTATTGTGATGGGCAGGCTGGGTAATCAAATGCGTGTTAAAACAGATTCGGCCTCTGAGTCCAGTCAAGAAGTGAACTTGGCGTTGCAAGGTCGTGCCTTTTTTTACGAACAAGCGAAGACTGCTGAGGTGGACACGCGTGGGTGGGTGCGCCGTATTTTGTCGCGATTCAAGCCGTTGATCGCACAAGCCTCAGTCGCTAGCCTAGTGTCTGGCGCCCTAATGGTGGCAAGCCCTCTTTTCCTGATTGTCGTCTATGCCACCGTCATCCCATCAGGCGCAACTGATACGTTGCTCTACTTGTCTATTGGTGCTGCTGCGGCAATCGTTTCTGGATTCTTTTTTGTTAGACACAGGGCACGGATATTGGCCTACATTGCAGGACGGGTTGAATACTTATTTGGCGCCACGATATTTCAGCAAATTTTGAGTATGTCGCCAAGCTATACCGAACGAGCCTCTGTCGGTTCGCAGTCGGCGCGTATTCGGAGTTTTGAGTCAATACGTGACATGTTTACAGGGCCACTGGCCTCAACTCTATTAGAATTACCTGCGACCTTTGTACTGCTTGTTGCATTGTCGTTAATCAACCCAGTTGCTTTGTTTGTCTTCGGCGGGGTAGTGTTGATCTACCTTATTTTGTATCGTGCGTTCGCAAATCAGACTCGCCAAAGGGTCGGCAAGGTTTCAGATGCCACCATGGTTCGAGACCAGTTTTTGGTCGAGATGATTAGCAAGATGCGTACGATCCGAGAGTGCAAGGCACAACGCGTCTGGCTCGACCGGTTTCGTGACGTTTCAGCCGACGCAACGATGGCATCCTACCAGGCTGAGCAATTAGCAGCAACAATCTTAAACACATCATATTTTGTCATGATGTTGGCGGCACTGAGCATCACCACAGTGTCAGTGCCCGCGGTCTGGAGTGAGGCGCTCACACCAGGCGCTTTGATTGCATCGTTGATTTTGATGTGGCGGGTTCTTAATCCCATACAAACAGTATTCACCAATCTTACGCGTCTTGAGCGTGTCGTGGCTGCAGCCAAGCAAATTGATGGTTTGATGAAAATTCAAGGTGAACGTCCTAACGCTGTACCTGTTACCAGCAATCGATTAGTAGAGGGTTCGATCGAGTTTGCTCGCGTCTCGCTTCGTTATTCTTTAAGCGCTGATCCAGCGCTGATTGGTGTGGAGTTTCGTGTAAAAGCCGGAGAAATTGTGGCGATTAGTGGGCCTAATGGAGGGGGGAAGTCGACGCTGCTTAAGCTTATTCTTGGTATGTATCAGCCTCAAGCGGGTGCCATATTGATCGATAACATCGATTTGCGGCAGCTAGATCCACTAGAGTTGCGCCGATTGGTGGCGTACGCGCCTCAAGAGGTTCAGCTGTTTCGCGCAACAATTGAGCAGAATTTGAAACTTGCACGCTCTGACGCCACTGATGAGGAGGTCATGGCGGCTCTTGCCCTAGCGGGTGCTGTCGAACAAGTGCAGGCGCTACCAAAGGGTCTGCAGTATCGAGTGGGCGACAACACAAATCAACTGTCGTCCAACTTACTGCAAAAACTATCCTTGGCGAGGGCGTATTTAACCCAATCACCAATTTTGTTGCTCGATGAGCCTGGTTCTGGACTGGATTCCATCGGCGATCAACACTTTATGCGAGCAATACAATTGTTGAAAGGTAAACGCACCGTTATTTTCATAACCCATCGACCAAATTACATGCGTCTAGCGGACACCTTAATGGTTTTTGAGCGAGGCTACCTGAGGGCTTCGGGGACACCAGACAAGTTATTGAAGCAAGTGGCGGCGGCCTAATATGAGCAATATGAACCCTTATGACTCTGATAGTGCAAAGCCTCTGGTTCTTGGAAGCCGTAAAGACAATTACGTAGCCAAAGCTATATTGCTGGAGGAAGCGGCGCCACCAGCCTATCTTCGCAACACAGTGCGGTTGGCTTTGTTATCGATCGCGGTGTTTTTGGTGTGGTCCTATTTTGCAACCTTGGATGTCGTGGCGCTAGCGACAGGGCAAATCATGCCGGCGCAATCAGTTCAAATCATCCAACACGTTGATGGGGGTCGGATTGCGACGATCAACGTTTCAGATGGGGAGTTCGTTAAGCGTGGACAAACCTTGTTGACTTTTAACGAGACTGAGGCGAAAGCCGAGTATGAGACGCTTGACGCTCGTTATTGGGGGCTATACGCCAATATTGAAAGGCTGCGTGCATTGATCTCAGATCGACCGGCTGATTTTTCCAAAATTCCAGAGAAGTTTGCAATTGTTACTCAAGAGCAACAGGCGACTCTTTTGACGGGACGCGATCAACTCAGTCAGTTAACTGATCAGATTAGGATCTTGAGTGAAGTGTCTTCAATCCGCTCTAGTTTGGCGCGCGAACAACTCGCCACTCGAGTGCAAGCCTTGGATGCCCAACGCGCGCTAAGTGATGCCCAAGCGGACTTGTTGAGATACCGAAGTTCCCATATGGACGAATTAAATGAGCTAACCAATGAGCTTTCGCAAGCCGAGGAGCAGTTGTTAAAGCTTAGTGACCGACTTGATCGGGCCAGAGTTGTGTCACCTGTTGACGGCGTGGTGCAAGGGTTGGAGTACAAAACCGTGGGTGGTGTGATTCAGCCTGGTGCAACCATCATGAATGTGGTGCCGGTTGGCGATAAGATGCATGCGGAAGTCAAGGTGTCACCAACGGACATAGGATTCCTAAAAAAAGGTCAGGAAGTGCGCGTAAAAGTTGGCACATTTGACTTTATGCGATACGGTTTTATCAATGGTCAAGTTTCAAATATTTCGTCGTTCAGCACAGTCGCTGAGGAAGGTGAAGAGCCCTACTTTAAAGTTATCGTCAGTCTTGATAAAAATCATCTCACACAGGATACTGATAAGAAAGTCGAACCTGGCATGACGGTTCAAGCCGACATCATCACAGATAAGCAATCTGTTCTGCGATATTTGTTCCGACCGATTTATGTGGCATTCAAACAAGGTATGCGAGAGCGATGATTTCCACGTCCGCAAGCCAAGAAATGAACGAGTCCTCCGAAGCGAAGCTAACTCCGCGTCAAGAGGAGTTGTTAGAACTCTTGGCGATTGGGCTGAGCAACAGGGAAATCGCGACACAATTAGGCATCACGCAGGGTACAGTTAAACAACATCTATTCATCTTGTATCGACGACTAGGCGTGGCTAATAGAACCAAGGCTTTGGTAGCCGCGGAGCAACTTAACAAAAAATCATCTACAGGCGCTACAAGGAATCTCCGTGGCGAAAAACAACGGTTGTCTTCTCCGACAAGATACGGTTGGCGCATGATTTCCGTGGTGGCGATTTACCTGTCTGATAATGCCACTGACGATCCTGCCGTTGTGATTGCAAGAGATCGTTATTTAAGTGCTATGCGGCATGCTATTGAATATGCGACTGGAGCAGTTGATGGTCGCTTTGCTTCAATGCCTTACGGTGGTTTGCTCGCTTGGTTTGGTCATCCCAAAGCTCATTCTGACGACTCGGATCGAGCGGTAAGCATTGCCCTTTTAGCGCATAAAGTCTCCGCAAAGGTCTTGTCTGATCTCGGTTCTAGTAGTGTTTCATCAGCTGTACCAGTACAGATTGGTGTGGCTGTTGCGTCACAAGCTGAAATTGTTGCTCATGATTCACTAGAGTTGTTTGGAGCCGAAACATTTCGACGGGCCGCTAGGCTGGCACGGTACGCCAGCGGTTTAGGTATTCCGCTAGCTGATGATGTGACACGACGCTTGGCACCACTGAGTGTGCCGTGGCTTAAAGTTCGCTTTAGAGAGAAGCAGACGGATGAGCAGGCCAAACCTTTGGGTGCTTTATTTGCACTGGGAACCGGGACGGAACCATTGCCAGAAGTGCGGGCCAACTGGGGAGGCCTTAAGTTTTTAGACGATGTGATGGCGACAGTTCGTTCCGGAGTCGCTCAATGGTTGTCTGTTGAATGCTGGCCGCCCACGGTTGGCATTGCGCTGACTGATGCATTAGGTAGTGGTGCTGCTACCAACGGATTCCAGGTGATTCGTCTGCGTTTGCCAAGCAATCGCGGCCGTCTGGCGCAGACCCGTAGTCTCTACGAACAGCTAGATTGCTTTGCTAATGAGCATTTTGATGTAAATCAGCGTTTGAACACAGGTACTAGGACAGGCTCTCAAGACCAGCTAATCGGTGCTTTGTCGACGCTATGTGCAAATAGGCCAACAGCGATCTTAGTATATGGAGCTAAGGGTTTAGAACGCTTTGTGGATATTCTCGGTGTAGCGGGTGTTGAAGCGTTGGTTAGCAAACCCATTTTATTGGTTTGTGCAGGCCTTAGTTCGGCGGAAACGTCTCAAACGTCGTTGCGCCGTCTTGGACCAAGACCGGGCGCTAGCTCGCTTTCTAGGCTTTATGCTTTAAAAGTGCCTGTGATCGATCAGTTGTCGGATAGGGTCAGGATTGGCTTACAAGAGTTGCTCGACTCACTATCCGTACAGGCTAGACTATTAGTGCATTCAACAGCGACTGAGAGCCGCAGATCATTTGTCGCGATCGCGCGGCAGATGAAGCTAAGTGACCAAGAGTTGAAAGAATGTTTGAATGAGTTAACCGCGTGTGGGTTGGTTGTGCCTTCGGAGACTTCTGGTCAGTTTAGATTTCGGGACAACAGTACGACGCATGCAATTGCCAATCTTAGCTTTTTGTCAGGGGCGTCGAATTAGCGAGGATAAATCTGTGAAGACACCATGGTGGTTGTCTTTGATGTTTGGGATCTCGATTGTCATTCAGCATGCTGGATTAAACGCCGAGAGCTCAAAAGGGGTCGTAGCGGCAACGACTGAGATCGAGCCGCGTGTGTTGTTGTTGGAAGGGGCTATATCGAGAAATATGGTCCGAGTCGTTAATTCCGCAGTTAGAGAGGCGAATTCAGAGGGCTCGCCTACCGGTTTGATAGTGCTGCTTAACTCACCAGGAGGTGACGGTTTGGCCGCTATGAAAATAGGTGAAACCTTGAGAAAGGCTAAGGCTCATATTTTTGTGACTGGGCAATGTGCAAGCGCATGTGTGTTTGTATTAGCAGCGGGTGTAGTTAGGGGAGCCGACGCATACACAGTCGGATTACATCGCGGTCGGGTCACAGTTAGTCGGCCAGATGGCAGCGTAAAAAAAGAGCTCAGCGGTGAGCAAGACGCAGACATTCGAGCCTTTTTGCGTGAGTTTGAAGACAACGCGACTAATTATTTATCGCGGATGGGGATGTCGCCCGAATTGTTTGAAACGATGCAGCGATTTGAGCGTCATACTGTTTACCGGCTCAATACGTCAGAAATGCGTCGCTTTGGCTTGGTTGGGGTCAATTCTAGCTATTTGGCTGCCAGAGCTCAGCATGCGCCACTTGGGTTCACAGAACGTCAATTGAGTGATGCAGAATTTATTCGTAGGGTTGGTAGGACTTCGTCGCGCTGTGGGATATATGAAAAAGCTGCAAGCGAATTTGTTAAGTGCTATCACTAGTGTCCCAACGTTTCACGACAGATCGTCGGTAATTTATTGATATTCATGGATAAATCCGTTTTTTCGCGTGTCCACGATTTGAATCTGATTTCTCGGATGAGTCATCATTGTCAGATGTTATCTGGCGAGGTTGATCATGCA
>JAWOGG010000008.1:0-4251 GCA_046497085.1 Orrella sp. | reverse complement strand
CCTGCTTTGTACGTACAATGAAAAACAAATCAATGAACAAAAATCTACAAATAAAAACGACGATCTAAATCGACAAGAACAAAAGTTTCACAAAGGTTACACAAAAGGTTTAACGACGGCATGAGTAATACCCATAACAATCAAGCAGATCATACGTCAGGGACGACCCCCTTTGCGGGTCTGACAGTGATCGAAATCAGCAATAGCGTAGCCGCTCCTTTTGCAGGCCAGATTTTCAGTGAACTTGGTGCGCGTCTGATAAAAGTTGAAAAGCCAGCCGGTGATGACGCGCGTGGTTGGGGACCGCCGTTTTGGGAAGGAGCCTCTGCTTATTTTCAGGCTCTTAATAGAAACAAGTTGTCAGTTGTATGTGATTTGCGCGATGCCGAACATGTCAAGTCGTTGACTGAATTCATCGTTGCTGAAGCTGACATTGTCATCCAAAATTTACGACCGGGTCAGGTAGAGAAGCTAGGCATTGATGGGCCGAGTTTGCTGGCGCTAAAACCTTCGTTGATCTATTGCAATTTAGGCGCCTTTGGTCGCGAAGGCCCCTTGAAAGAAAAGCCAGGCTATGACCCCTTGATGCAAGCCTTCAGCGGCATCATGAGTACCACTGGTGAAGCGGGTCGACCTGCGGTTCGAGTCGGTGCTTCACTCGTAGACATGGGCACCGGAATGTGGTCAGTGATCGGCAGCCTCAGCGCGCTACTGGAACGTCAGCAAACCGGCAAAGGCCGTGTGGTTGATGTCTCATTGTTTGAGACCGCCTCATGTTGGGTGTCATTAATGGCCTCTCAGTACTTGGCAAGTGGTCAGCTCGCTAGTCGCCAAGGGTCAGGTGCGTCAGGCATTGTGCCCTACAAGGGCTATGTCACAAGGGATGGTGAGGTTGTGATTGCCGCCGGTAGCAACACACTGTTTCGAAAGTTATCAACGGTACTGAATCACCCAGAATGGGCGGACGATCCACGGTTTATTGACAATCCTAGTCGTGTAGAAAACCAGACAGTCCTCTACGCAAAAATCGAAGCCCTGATTGCTGACAACACCACCGAGTATTGGATTGAGGTCTTAGAGGATGCCGGTATTCCGTGCTCACCCGTTAATAACTTGGCACAAATGTTGGCACATCCTCAAACAGAAGCCCTAGGCTTGGTTCAGGATGTGCCAGGCACCGAGATGCGGTTTTTGGGTTTGCCATTGAGCTTTGATGGCGTGCGCCCAACACCACGTAGTGCACCGCCCAAGCTCGGTGAGCACAACAGTCTATTAAATAGGAGCAGTGAGTAAATGAAAGCACTTCCCACCTACGAGACCGTGACCTTAGAAATGGTCAGTACCCATGTCTTGCAAGTGACGTTGAATCGTCCGCAAGTGGGCAATGCCATCAATACTCAGGCGGGTCACGATCTGCTTGACGTTTGGAATAGGTTGACTGAAGACGCCGGCGACATCCGCTGTGTGGTTCTCACTGGCGCCGGTGAAAAGATTTTTTGTGCCGGCGGTGATCTAAAAGAACGCAATGGGATGAGCAAGCGCCAGTGGACGTTGCAGCACGAACTCTTTGAGCGGATGTACTGGACGTTGGTGGATCTACCTGTGCCTGTCATTGCTGCTGTCAATGGTCATGCATACGCGGGTGGGCTGGAGTTGGCCTTGTCTTGTGATTTCATTTATGCGAGCAAGTCAGCACGATTTGCGTTAACAGAAGTCACACTCGGGATCATGCCAGGCGCTGGTGGCACGCAGCACTTGCCGCGTGCCATTGGTCAACGACGAGCCAAAGAAATCATCATGACCGGACGTCCCTTTGAAGCGGAAAAGGCTTATGGCTGGGGGCTGGTTAACGAGCTTTGCGAGCCAGCCGAGGTGCTTAAGCGCGCCATGGAGACAGCAGAAGTCATTTCTGCCAACGCCCCTTTGTCAGTGCGTCAAGTCAAAAAATCGATTCGATATGGCGGAGAAATGGAATTGAGGACCGCTCTGCGATTTGAAGTTGAAGCCTATAACCATCTAGTGGATACCGAGGATAGGTTAGAGGGGGTTCTCGCCTTTAACGAAAAGCGCAAGGCGAACTTCAAAGGTCAGTAGCAAATAGGTAGCCGCGGTCAAAACGAATAGAGCAAGGAGTTTGAGATGAAGCAAAAAATCACAGTGCGTGAAGTGGGCTTAAGGGATGGCTTACAAATTCACCCAACATTTATGGAAACCGAACGGAAGTTGGCCTGGGTTGCGGCCGAAGCGGCTGCAGGCGTCGGTGAAATAGAGGTGACCTCTTATGTACCGCCCAAGCTGATTCCACAATTTTCTGATGCGGCTGAGATCACGACCGAAGCGCTCAAAATTCCTGGCTTAGTGGTGACAGCATTAATTCCTAACTTGAAAGGCGCCCAACGTGGCATCGAGCTAGGTGTGCACAAATTAAATTTTGTGATGTCAGTCAGTCACACCCACAACTTAAAAAATGTTCGACGTGAGCCTGATGAATCGGTGGCCGACTTTAAAAACATTGTGGCTTTGATTAAAGAACAGCCAGAAGGCAAACGACCGCTCATTACGGGTGGTTTGTCCACAGCACTGGGATGTTCGTATGAGGGACGAATCCCAGTCGCCGATGTCGTCAAGCGTGCCGTTCAGTTGGTGCAAGCAGGTGCTGACGAGTTGGTGGTAGCCGATACAGTCGGTTATGCCGACCCACAACAAGTGCGTGAAGTGTTTCAAGCGGTACTCAAAGAAGTGGGTAACGTGCCGGTGGCCGCCCATTTCCATGACACGCGTGGCACCGGGCTGGCAAATGTGAGTGCGGCTCTGGATTGCGGGATCACTCACTTTGATGCTTCATTGGCTGGGCTGGGTGGTTGTCCGTTCGCCCCAGGTGCTAGTGGCAACATCGTTATGGAAGACCTGTGTTTCATGTTGGATTCCATGGGCTATGACACAGGTGTTGATCTCACCAAGCTAGTCGAAGTGCGGCAAATCATTGAACAAGCGCTACCAGATATTGCCATGCAAGGTGCCATTGCCAAGGCTGGCTTGCCCCATAACTACTTAACCGCTAGCCAGCGACACGCCGCTTAAGACGCGTTGGATTTTGGGTCACATAATTACAGCAGCAATAGTAAAGCGATAAGAGAAAACGATGGTTGATATCAATGAGTTGAGTGTTCCGTGTGGTGAGGACTTTCCCGAAATTCGGGAAAGTGTGCGTCGCGTGTGTGCCGATTTCCCGGGGAGCTACTGGCGGGATTTAGAAGAGCGAGAGGCGTACCCTAGCGAATTCGTGCAAGCCTTGACCGATGCCGGCTTTTTGGGCGCGTTGATTCCCGAAACATACGGTGGCAGCGGCATGCCGTTGCGCGCAGCGATGGTGATTTTGGAAGAAATCCATGCCTCAGGCTGTAACGCGGGTGCTTGTCATGCCCAGATGTACACCATGGGCACGGTTTTACGCCATGGCAGCGACGCTCAAAAGCAAAAGTTTTTACCCGAAATTGCCGCCGGACGACTGCGCTTACAAGCGTTCGGTGTCACTGAGCCAACTTCTGGTACTGATACCACCAAACTAAAAACCCGGGCAGTACGTGAGGGTGATGAGTACGTGATCAATGGTCAAAAGGTCTGGACCTCACGGGCTTTGCATTCGGATTTGATGTTGTTGCTCGCAAGAACCACGCCGCTTGAAGACGTTAAGAAAAAAAGCGAAGGCCTGTCGGTTTTTTTGATTGATATTCGTCAAGCTCGCGACAAAGGGTTGGACATTCGTCCCTTAAAGGCAATGGTCAACCACAACACGACAGAAGTGTTTTTTGACAATTTGCGCATTCCAGCCGACAGCTTGATTGGCGAAGAGGGCAAAGGGTTTCGCTATATTCTTGACGGCATGAATGCCGAACGTATCTTGGTGTCAGCTGAGGCCATCGGTGATGCGCGTTGGTTCACTCAGAAGTCGGTTGAGTATGTCAGCGAGCGGCGCGTGTTTGATCGTCCCATCGGACAGAACCAGTCTGTGCAATTTCCAGTGGCACGCGCATACGCTGAGACCCAAGCTGCTGATTTGGTGCTGCGTCGTGCCGCGGCAAAGTTCGATCATGGCCTGCCTTGTGGCGATGATGCCAATATGGGCAAGCTGTTGGCCTCTGATGCAGCCTGGCATGCCGCAGAGGCTTGCCTACAAAACCATGGTGGCTTTGGTTATGCACGCGAATACGACATCGAACGCAAATGGCGTGAAACACGCTTATTCCAAAT
>JAWOGG010000232.1:0-2736 GCA_046497085.1 Orrella sp. | reverse complement strand
CACCCATACACCTGATGCCAAGAGCACCAGCATGATGACGGCAACGATCAAACCAATTGTTGAGACATCCATGGCTTAGTCCATCACCCGTTCTTTGTTTTTTTCAAAATTTGGCTCTTTGCCGCGAATCACGTTGACCAAGTCTTCGAGGATTGCCAAGCAAAACAGCGTGACGCCAATGCCCATACTTAATTGAGGGATCCAAATGGGGTATTTCAAAATACCCGTTGATACCTCATTGAAAGACCAGCTTTCGTAGACCAGCGAGATGGAATTCTTTGCCCAGATGGCAATCATGACCACTGCAAACGCTAAAACCAATAAGAGCAGAATGCGCTGTACCTTCGAGGGAAGTCTGTCAGTCAGTAAAGTGACTCGAATGTGTGAGCCAGAGCGAAATGAGTAAGCCAGCCCTAAAAAACTACTGGCTGCCAAACAATAGCCGGCGAATTCATCAGCCGAAGGAATTTGTTGGTTGAACCAACGGGCTGCAATTTGGGCTACAACCAATACTGCGATAGCCACCAAAAACACGCCTGCCAGATAACCGCTCCAGGTAAAGAGGCGGTCGAGAAATTTAGCGACCATGATGTCCTGTTCCAGAAAAAAAACAAAGCCGGCGAATGACGCCGGCTTTGCGACTATCGAATCAAATTAACGCAATGGTGCGAGAATTTTTTCTGCGTCTGGGCCTACAGCTTCTGCCCAATCAACCGACATGACGTCGCCGACTTGTGCCAAGGACTTGGTCACGGCTTCGTTGGTCGTCTTATATTCCATTTTCTCTTTCAACTGGTTGGTGGTCTCGGTGAAAACCTCTTCACTCATTTTCCAACCGCGTGTTTCTGCGGCTTTACCAGCGTCGAGAATGGCTTGTTGAGCCTTTGGCGTCAAACGCTTAAAGGCTGCTTCGTTCACGTAGATCATGTTCTTAGGCATCCACGCTTGGGTATCGTAGTAGTAGTTGGCAAAAGTCCAAGCTTCTGTACGAACACCGGTAGCAGCTGAGGTCACCATGGCGTCAACGATGCCAGCGGTAAAGGCTTGAGGAATCTCAACCGCTTCGACCGTTGTAGGCACGGCTTTCATGAGAGATGCCATTTTCTCCGTGGTGGAGTTGTAAGTGCGAAACTTCACACCTTCCATATCTGCAATCGTCTTGATTTCGTTTTTCGTGTAGAAACCCTGGCCAGGCCATGGCACGGCATAGATCAAACGCATGCCCTGATCTTGTAGATACTTTTCAACGAAAGGACGCTGGCCCTCATAGAGCTTCATGGCACTTTCGTAGCCGTTGACCAAAAAGGGAATGGCGTCGACTTGGAAGATAGGATTTTGATTGCTTAGGTTCGACATAATCGTCTCACCAATCTCGACTTGTCCTGTGCGCACGGCACGAGGGATCTCAGGGTGCTTAAAGAGCGACTGAGCAGAGTGGACAGTGATCGAGAGCTCGCCACCTGACATCTTGTTTACGTCAGCAACAAATTCCTGAATGTTTTTGGTGTGAAACTCTGACTCCGGATAAGGGGTAGCCATGTTCCAAGTGGTCTGAGCCACGGCACTAAACGACACGGTTGCTGTCGCTGCTGCTGCCATCAAACTTATGTAAGTTGTGCGCATATTTTAGTTCTCCAGTTTTTCAATATCTGACTCAGTTACCTGAGCGGTTCACAGATTAGCAGTGTTCAGCGATTCGCACCACTAAATCCGGATGATTCAAATAACACTTAAGAAGGCCGCGCGGGTGCGCCAGCACTGAGTTTGTGCTTTGCACAACGATGAGGCGAGATCGCGCACCACATTAGTGTTTACACTTACTCAAGTTGTGCGTCACTCGTTATTTTTGAATGAAAAACTTAACGACTTGTTTTAAAGGCGGAAACTATTTGAGCCGCATTTTGACCTACCACTGCTTGATATATCTCTGGATCAGTATCGCCTTCACTACCAAGTATCAAGACACGCGAATGCTTGTCTAACTTCAAAGCCTGCCTGATTGCAGGCGTTTGTTGAGTAGCCATTAGCAAACCCAATCCCGTCGTGCCGGTTTCGCCCGACACAATGGCAGGATCCTTGTCATCTTCTGGATACGCAAAAACTGTCATGCCTTCTAACGCATATCTATCGGCGAGCGTCGCAAAGTTGTCCACACCCTCTGACAAGATTTCCCACGCGACAGGCGAGACTTCACCACAAGCCAAACCAGCCATCACTGTGTTTAGTTCGCCTTTAATAGCCGTGAGTTTTCCTGCAAGACCACTCTCAAATAGGCAGGCGGCGTTCTCGGGTTCAATCACGATAAAGCGCGGTCTCTTACTCCCCCATTGCTCCCAAAACACCGCGCATACAGACGCTGCAAATGCCCCAACGCCTGCTTGGACGATGACATGAGTCGGTGGCTTATTGTCTAACTGAGCGACGATTTCGCGCGACATCACACCATAGCCATGCATGACATCTATCGGTATGTCGCGGTAGCCCTCATAGGTGGTGTCTGACACCACAGTCCATCCATGCATATCGGCCTGTTGGGCGGCGAATCTGACGGACTCATCGTAGTTACCCTGTACGCGTTGGACTTCTGCGCCAAACGCCGCGATCGCATCTGCACGTCCTTGGCTCACGTCGGCATGAACAAAAATGACACAACGACAGCCAAACGTCTGCGCACCCCAAGCCACTGAACGGCCGTGGTTGCCATCGGTCGCACAAGTCACGGTTAGCTTTGAAACG
>JAWOGG010000178.1:0-6161 GCA_046497085.1 Orrella sp. | reverse complement strand
ATCCCGTTCAACTGGCGTATAGGCGAAGATCAGGGTGGAGGGATCTATTTGCTTGGAGGCATCTTTCGGGGTGTCGGCCGTCAGATCGCCGTCACTGTCGGTGTAACGCGAATCGAGGGTGAATTGAGCACTGGCTGAAGCAGAGAACAGCAAGGACGCAGCGAGCGAACCCATGATGAATTTACGCATGTCAAACTCCTGAAATAAGGAAGTGGCAAGGGTGTGTAAAAGTTTCTCAACGCAGAGCCAGAAAGATCTCTTCGCGTAAAACTTGCCGAATCTTAGGGTTCAAATATGACAGCCACGTGTCACGCCATGATTGGAGTTGCAAGGATAGCTTAGGTTTATCGTTCTCGGACGGTTAGGTCCATATGACCTTCAAACCAAAGGCGTTGCTTCAGTTGTACTTAAAGTAAGTGCTGGCCTATGGCATCAGATCTTCTTTCATCTCATCTTTTTGCCACCGAGCTCATCCCCAAACGCGTGTTGTTGCCACTGAGGAAAGCCACGCTGTAGCGCTGGCAGGGGTTTGGCGGTAGAGTGATTGGCTGGCGAAAAAAAAGACCGGGTTCTCTGATGATTTTGTACCATGCACCGCCTTCTTACTATTCGATGGTTGCTCGTCTGGCTTTGCTTGAAGCAGGGGTTGGTTTTGACAGCCGACCAATGGATTTACACATCGCCAAGGAGCAGTTAGCCCCTTGGTATCAGGCCATCAATCCTCACATGACTGTTCCAGCGTTGGTAGACGACACTGCGACACTGGTGGACAGTCAGGACATACTGCGATTTGCAAGCGCCAAAGCGGGCTCTTCGTGGTTAGATAGCGAGGCGGCGGTCGGTGGTCAAATCGAGACGGTGGTGCAAGCGTTTTATTCGATCCCTATTGAAAACCTTACCTTCACCAAAGCAATGCGCAAATTTCCGCCATTGCGTTACATCTTCCCGAGAGTGCTCGATAAGATTGTTAAAAAGCTTGAGGACGAATTGGGAACTGCCCAGCATCCTGAAGCCGTTCGCGCAAAAATCGCGATCAACCAAAAGCGCATCAGCTATTTCACAGAAGGTAACCTTGCACAAAAGCTCGCCGGCGAGCGTGACCGTGTCAAAGCTTTTTTAAAAGACATTCCCGTTGCATCACCGTTGTTGTTCGGGGAGAAGGTGTCATCGGCAGATATTGTCTGTGCTGTACTTGTAGCCAGGCTCGCGATGATTGGTGAGCAAGCATTACTGAAGCCAGTGCCCGAACTCACTGATTGGTTTGAACGCTTTCAGGCAAGGCCAGCCTTTGGATCCGCGGATATTTGGATGAAACCCCATTTCCTTAGACTGTTACTGAGACGTTAGGTCTTTTTGTACGTTCGTACATTCGGACATTCGTACATTCGAATGTTAGTACTGACGAACCATATGCCTACGCCTTTCTGTGGCTGATCAGGTGAATGCACTGTCTTCCCAAAGCCCCTTTACGCCGTGCAATCATCGGGGCTGTTAACGTGTTTAGGATTGAGGATAGTGAGTTTCTTGCCTATTGGCGATGCTGATAGTACGGGGTTATGAGTGTGGGGTATGCGGTGTGGAATATATGACATAGTGATAAAGACTATCTTAGTGCGCAACAATGAGAACTTGCACTGACAATAGGCTGCCAATGTTTTGCCAATCGCTCAAATCCTGCCTCGTGGTTACTCTTAAGTGAATAAGGATATAAGGATGTCTCCCATCATTAATGTTCAGCATCTCGTCAAAAGTTATGCTGACGGTGCTCGGGCTCTAGATGATGTGTCGCTTGCCATCGAAAGTGGTGAAGTGTTGGCTCTGCTCGGGCCTAATGGCGCAGGTAAAACAACCCTGATTTCTATCATTTGCGGGTTGACCACGATCACTGACGGCACTGTTAGCGTTGGCGGGTTTGATGTGGTTAAAGAGTATCGGCAGGCGCGTTCGCTGATTGGTCTGGTGCCTCAAGAGCTGATGCTTGAGCCATTCGAGACAGTGCTTTCAACGGTCAGCCTGTCACGTGGCTTGTTCGGTTGCAAACCCAATCAGTCTCATGTTGAAGCGGTATTGAGTCAGCTGTCTCTGCTAGACAAAAAGGACGCACAGATCAAAGAGCTGTCAGGAGGCATGAAGCGGCGGGTGCTGATTGCCAAGGCTCTGAGCCATGACCCTAAAGTTTTGTTTTTAGACGAACCGACAGCGGGTGTTGATGTCGAGCTGCGTCGTGACATGTGGAGTGTCATCAAAGCATTAAAGCGACAGGGAGTCACGATCGTTCTCACCACTCACTATATTGAAGAGGCCGAAGAAATTGCCGATAGAGTGGCGGTGATCAATGGGGGGCAGATCCTGCTCGTTGAGCAAAAAGACAAACTCATGAAGCGACTCGGCACCAAAGAGCTTCGGATTGATTTACATGAGCCGATCAGCGCATTGCCCGACAGCTTGGTAGCGTTTGGTGTGCAACCTGCGGATGACGGGATGAGTCTTTTCTATCACTATGACGTCAATGCGGAAATAACGGGCATTTCCTCGCTTTTGTCGGTATTGGTCTCCGAGGGTATTGTGCTCAAGGACTTACGCACCTATCAAAGCTCGCTAGAAGACATTTTTCTTGACTTGGTTACCCTGGAAAACAAATGAATTTGTACGCTATACGAGCCATTTATACCTTTGAGATGGCGCGCACGTTCCGCACGATGCTTCAGTCTGTGGCGTCGCCGGTTATTTCGACAGCACTCTATTTCGTTGTGTTCGGTTCGGCCATTGGTAGCCAAATGACAATGGTTGATGGGATGCCGTACGGTGTCTTTATTGTGCCAGGCCTCATTATGCTCACCGTGATGATGCAGTCTGTGGCATACGCCTCATTTGGTATTTATATCCCAAAATTCATTGGCACCATTTATGAGCCGCTGGCAGCGCCCATATCCCCTTGGGAAATGGTGATTGGATATGTCGGCGCCGCGACAACAAAGTCAATCATGGTTGGTTTGATCATTCTTGGTGTCTCGTTTCTATTGGTGCCGGTGACCATTGCCCATCCTTTGGTGATGTTATTTTTTTTGGTGTTGACGGCCATATCGTTTAGCTTGCTCGGCTTTATTCTGGGGTTGATGGCGCGTAACTTTGAGCAGTTAAATCTTGTGCCGACTTTGATCATTACTCCACTGGTATTTTTAGGTGGAAGTTTTTATTCGATCAATATGTTGCCGCCTGTATGGCAAACCGTGACGCTATTCAATCCGGCTGTTTATTTGATTTCTGGCTTTAGGTGGGCTTTTTTTGATACGGCAGACGTTTCCATCATCGCCTCGTTGTCAGCCATCAGCGCGTTCAGCGCTCTTTGCTTTGCGGTTATAGCCTGGATGTTCGCCACGGGGTATCGCCTTAAAAGCTAACTCGCTGTTTGCCGCGGTTTTTTGCGATGTTTTACGATTTTTTTGATCATTGGCCGTCGCACAATAAAAGAAATTTTTCTCTTTTAAGCCGCCTGGTTTTTCATGCAGGCCTAGGCTTATTAGAACGATCACAAACGCAAACAGACTGACTAAATACCTACGTAAGGATAGGGTGCGCTAAGTATTTCGCCGTGATATGGTAATCGGCGATTAAACGCGTGCGTAGCCATGGTCCGAAGTACTGTGGGCGGTCGCTAATGAAGTGAAGTTCGATCCGATCCGTCTCTGAGGGGCTCTTCTTGTCGCACATTACGAACACCACAACGACCGGTCCAGCATGAAAGGGAGCGAGATGAAACGTAACCCTGTCTTTATGCTCGCACTTGCGATTTGCTTGCCTGTCGGACTTTGGGGTGTCATAGCGCCTGACGCCATGGCTGGCGCTGCGCTCGGATTCACCACTTGGTTTATGGTTGGCGCGAGTTGGTGGTGGCTCGCGCTTTGCTCTGGTTTCGTGATCTTTGCCGCTATTTTGGCCATAGGACCCTGGGGCCGAATTCGTCTGGGAGCCGATGATGATCGACCGGAATTCTCGACCGTTTCGTGGATAGCGATGCTATTTGCTGGCGGGATGGGCGCGGGTCTTCTTTTCTGGGGCGTGGCCGAACCGGTTACCCACTTTGCGGCACCGCCGGGCATTGATGGTGGCACCCCCGAAGCTGCCCGCGCCGCAATGGTGATCACTAACTTACATTGGGGGCTGCACGCCTGGTCGATTTATGGCATTTGTGCTTTGGTCATCGCTTATTTCACTTTTCGGCGAGGTGGCAAGCCATTGATTTCCACGCCGCTTGTCGGGCTGATTGGTGGGCGCACTGAGCGTCGCGTGCTTGTGGCAGCGGATGTGCTTGGTGTGGTGGCGGTTGTCTTCGGCCTTGCGGGGTCTCTTGCGATGGGTGCGCTACAGGTAAGGTCCGGTCTTGCCAGTGTGTTTGGCGCACCCGAGACGATCGGTGTCGCGCTCGCGATTCTGGCTGTTATGTATGTTGCCTACATGATCTCGACGCTCACTGGCGTAGAAAAGGGCATGAAGCTGCTATCGAACATCAATATGGTGCTAGCGTTGGCGATCATGGTGTTCATCATGTTTGTCGGTCCCACTGCCTTCATCATTGAGAGCGCAGTAGACACCTTGGGGGCTTACCTTTCACAGATCGTGACAATCTCGTTTCGTTTGTTTCCCTATGAGGGCCTGACCGAGTGGTCAGCTAGCTGGACGCTCACCTACCTGATCTGGTGGCTGGCTTGGGGGCCGTTTGTAGGCGTATTCATCGCGCGCATTTCACGGGGACGCACGATCCGCGAATTCTGTATTGGCGTGATTCTGGTGCCAACAGTGTTCTCGATCTTGTGGTTCGCGGTGTTCGGTGGCGCGGGTATTTACGTGGAGCTGTTCGGTCCCGGGGGACTGTCGGCTTTGGTGGCTGATAACGTATCGGAAGCGCTTTTTGCGTTCTTCGCTTATTTTCCGCTCCCAGGTGTCCTCAGTGTGGCAGCTCTTGCGCTGATCTTTATTTTTCTTGTCACCTCAGCTGATTCAGGCACGTTTGTGTTGTCGATGATGACGACCAACGGGCAGCTTGAGCCGCCGGCCTCTGCCAAGATAATCTGGGGGAGTTTGGCGGCCATCATCACCGCCGCGACCTTGCTGTCGACGTCGGTGGAGGTGGCCCGCGCGATGGCTACGCTCGGTGCCATTCCGTTCTCGGCCGTCCTGGTTTTACAGATTGTTGGCTTTTTGCGGGCGCTCGCAGAGGAGCCGACTCGTCGAACCCTAGCCGAGGAGCCGGCATGATGCGGGGGCTGACGGCGCTTTGTCTGCTTGTTGTGCTGATGCTTACGGGCTGTACGCGAACCCCAGTGGTTGTTGGCTCTAAGGACACCGTGCAGGATCGCATCCTCGGTGAAATGATGGCACTGACACTAGAGGCAGGTGACATTGATGTGGAACGCCGCATCGGGCTCGGAGACAGTTCTGATCTGTTTCAGGCTTTGCAGGTAGGCAGTATTGATATTTATCCTGAATATTCAGGCACCGCGCTTGCCATGCTCGATGCCCCGCCAGAATCTGATCCTGACTTAGTGCGCCAACGCCTCGCTGAGCCCTTTGGTGAGCTTGGACTGGAATTTCTTGCGCCTTTTGGTTTTGAGTCGCAGTTCGTTCCAGTCACGCGTCGCAGTCTGGCCCGGCGGTTGGCACTTGACGGCGTGACCGATCTGGCCCCTGTCGCAGACGAGTTGCGGCTAGGTGTTAGCCGCACCTTTGCGGAACGCCCGCGTGACGGCCTGTCCAGCTTTCTCGGGCGTTTTGACTTAGAGTTTCGGGACGTTGTTGTGGTGCCGCAAGAGCAGCGTGAAAGCCTCTACCAACAACTCATTGACGAGCGTATCGACGTGATGATTGGCTTTTCGACAGACCCGCAGATCATCGATTTTGGGCTCGTGCCGCTAGAGACAGACCGACCCTTCTTTCCTGCCTACGAGGCTGCGCCATTGACAAGCACTGCAGCGCTTGCACGTTCGCCTGAACTGCCGGAGGCTTTGCAGCCGCTCGCTGGGGCTATTGACGCGTCGATGCTACGCGAAATGGTGCGACAAGTGCAGGTTGCCGGGCGCACGCCGCGCGCGGTTGCCGCCATTGCACTCGCGCGGCTTGGGATCTCGGCACGTGTTACCGCGGTACGCTTCGCGATCCCAAGC
>JAWOGG010000077.1:0-3308 GCA_046497085.1 Orrella sp. | reverse complement strand
GCTTGGGGATTGGCGTTGTTCGCTGTTTACCTTCTCTACAGTTTGGTGATGCTATTCAAACCCTACAAGCCTTGATTGAGAGCTTTTGGCGCGCTCTGTTAAAAAGCCGGCAGTGGATAACGCCGGAAAGTGTCATCACGACTGCCACAGTAATAATTCCCACGACTAGCCAAGGAGTTACGCGGACAAAGCCAGTCTGTCGCGCATCATCTTCGGCAGGCGCTTCTCCCAGCGCTTTGTTAACCACCCGCTGTACTTCCAGTATTTTTTTCCCGCGCGGTGTGGTTTGGTAATGTTGCATAAGGATGGCGTAATCATCTTCCACCTCTGCCTCTCCAGATTTGCCTACCTCGTCTAAGGCGCGTCGTAAGGCTTTGAGATAGAGGCCATAGGTATGAAAGTCCTCAGACAGACCAGTAAATAGGCCATTCAGTTGACGCCTTGAAACCAGAACGCGTTTGGCTAGCTTATCCAAATCCATGGCTCGAGCATTGACTGCCTCTTTGAGCCGTGAACCAAGCAAGTGTTGCGAGTCAACTACGTCAGACATTACAACGTGACCTAACCAATATGAGAAATGCAGTTGTGATAGAACGCAGATAGCTGTGCGACATTAGCCAGCCCCAACTTTCTCATCAAATTTGCACGGTGCATTTTTACGGTCGGTAGAGAAATACACAGCTCTTGAGCCACCGCTTTGTTGGCTTGGCCTTGTACAACCAGCTTAAAGACCTCCCGCTCTCGACGGGTCAAAGACGCTAATAATTTGATGGCTTCGGGTTCCGCAGGCCCTGAAAAATTTTGTCCACTGATAGGGTTTGACTGAATCACACGCAGAATCGCGTGGGAAATGTCGCGAATCGAGCAGGGTTTGAGCACAAAATCTGCTGCGCCTTGACGCCAGGCATGGATCACGCCATCGGTGCCTGGGTTATCGCCCACTAAGATGGTTTTTAATGAAGGCTCTAGCTTGGCCAACTGAGGCAAGGCGTCCACACCTGACATGCCACTAAAAGAATGTTGACTGACAGCGATTCGAACCGCGCCATGCTTATTGGGATGGCGCATCAGATGCAACAAAAATGGCTCTATCGCATCAAATTGCCAAATGGTGAAGCGCGTGCCACTTTGCGTCAAGTAAGGATCTATGGATGTTGAAATCGCAGGGTCAGTGAATATGACAAAGATCTCAACCTGAGCGACGGTGCTTTCACGTACTTGAAACCCATGGGCGGCTTTATTCGCAGCCGAATGACTCGACTTAAGCACTTGCTCTCGATCTAGAGTAAATCCATCCGACCGCTCGTTGACCTGATCGCTGCGTATTGTCCAAGACGAGACGTTTAAGCCTTCACTTAACACTTTATTCACACCTGCCCCTTGCCGTTTCTGATGGGTTGACTGTCGTGTGGCACGCAAGCAAAAGGCTAGTCACTGTTTTGGTGCAGCTTTGATCTGCATCCGCCTTAGCAAGAAATCAAATGATCATCAGACTTTTTGCTATGCCAATGAAGGTGCATTACCGACAAAATCAATACTGAATGCTAGTATTGATTGTATTTATTTGCAAGTATTTGAAATAATTTATAGGTTATTGTTATTCAAAGCAAATAAATCATCAGCAAAAACAAACATAAAAACTAATTTATTTTTAGCTTAATGGTTAGCCAATAGCTGATTGAAAGATTGAGTTTTAAATGGGTGATGACGTACACACGAAGAAAATAGATTCGTGGCAGTTAATTGAAATCACAAAGCTGCATGAAGCATTCAGCCAAGATTAAATCAGCACACTCCCCACCACTGATGGTGAGGAGTGTGCCAACTGTCTTTTATCGTCGCACTTGTTTTATTGGTTAATTATCGTTTGCTGCGAAGCCTAAATTAAACTGTAATCCACCACCTCTCTCCTCTTCTTGACGAGGCATGGCAATACGAGCCAGGTACTCCGGTGTAATGTCGCCAGTAATGTATTCACCGGTAAAGCAGGAGGTGTCAAAACGAGTTAAAGCCGGATTTAAATCAGAGACAGATTTCTGCATGTCACCAATGTCTTGGTAGACCAAAGCGTCAGCACCAATGATGCGTGCGATTTCACCTTCGTCTCGGCCCGTTGCAATGAGTTCCTGTTGCGTGGGCATGTCGATGCCATATACGTTTTGATAGCGAACGGGTGGAGCTGCCGATGCCAGATAGACCTTATTTGCACCGGCCGCTCGTGCCATTTCAACAATCTCTCGGCTGGTTGTACCGCGCACAATCGAGTCATCGACCAACAAAACGTTTTTACCTTTAAATTCCAGGCCAATCGTATTAAGCTTTTGTCGCACCGATTTTTTTCTAACAGCTTGCCCCGGCATGATGAACGTCCTGCCTACGTAGCGGTTCTTGATCAAGCCCTCGCGATATTCCAGATTCAAGCGGGATGCCAGCTGCATGGCCGCTGGTCTTGAGGAATCCGGAATCGGCATCACCACGTCAATATCGCCTAAAGGAATTGAACGTGCCAATTTGTCTCCCAAATACTCGCCCATCCTTAACCTTGAGCCATAGACAGACACGCCACTCAACACAGAATCGGGACGCGCAAAATAGACATACTCAAAAATACAGGGAGAAAAAGGAACATCAGGACCGCACAGTCGACTTGTTAGTTGACCATCTAAAGAGATAAAAATGGCTTCGCCAGGTTCAACATCACGCACAAATGAAAACCCTGAACCTTCTAGGGCGACTGACTCAGAGGCAACCATCCATTCTGTGCCTTGGGCAGATTCGAGCCGGCCTAGGCAAAGAGGACGGATGCCGTGGGGGTCACGAAACGCCAGCAGACCGTAGCCTGAAATTTGTGCAACCACAGCATAGGCGCCTTTGACCCTTGCGTGTAAGGCGCTAACTGCCTTAAAAATCGCACCCTCATCAAGTGAGACGCCATTGGCCGCACGCTGTAATTCATGGGCAAGGACATTTAACAACACCTCCGAATCGGAATTGGTATTGATATGGCGCTGATCGATACGAAACAACGATTCGCGCAACTCCAACCAATTGGTTAAGTTGCCGTTGTGAGCGAAGGTAATACCAAATGGCGCATTAACGTAGAAAGGCTGTGCCTCTTCTGCGCTTTCACTTGATCCTGCAGTTGGATAACGGACTTGGCCGATGCCGCTAAAACCTGGCAGTGAACGCATGCTACGAGTACGAAACACATCTCTAACCAGACCGTGTCCCTTGTACATATTGAAAAGGTTACCCTCCGAGGTGGAGATTCCGGCTGCATCCTGACCTCGGTGTTGCAGCAGCAACAA
>JAWOGG010000022.1:0-7580 GCA_046497085.1 Orrella sp. | reverse complement strand
GGCGCGTGACCCTCATGTGACAACAGGTGTGTCCTTTTTGTCTGTCGCTATTTTATGCACCGCTTTGGTTTTGTTCTTGTAACAGAACAGCGCGATAGTGTTACTTTTCATTACGTCATCGATCCCAAAGGAACATCATGGTCCCTGATACTCGTCCGGATGTGATGAGGTATGTCTTCTCCATTGCGGTGGTTGCATTGCTTTTGGTTTTATCTGGCTGGGTGCTGCTGCCCTTTATGGCGGCGGGTGTGTGGGCGGTGCTGATTGTGGTCGCAACCTGGCCGATGTTGCTAAAACTACAAACGTGGTTTGGAGGTCGACGCACGCCGGCTGTGCTGGTGATGACCCTGGCTATTTTGCTGTTACTGGTGTTTCCGCTGTCATTGTTAGTCTCAACCACGGTGGAGCACAGTGACACTTTCATGCAAATGGGCAAGCAGTTATCCATTGATGGTATCCCGCCTGCACCCCTTTGGTTAAACGATATCCCAGCTGTTGGACCGCAGCTTGCCGAAGTTTGGAACAGCTTGGCATCGAGCGGGGCAGCAGCTGTGGCGGAAAAATACGTGGTGCCCCATTTGAGTAGCGCTGGCCAGTGGTTACTCACAAAACTCTCTGGACTAGGCGGCGTGCTCATCGATTTTGTGTTGATGACACTGATTGCGGCCTTGATGTACGCCCAAGGTGAGCAAGGGGCTGTCATGGCTAGAAAGCTTGGACAGCGACTAGGGGGTAATCGTGGTGAGTCGGCAATTGTGCTGACGGGTCAAGCCATTCGTAGCGTCGCACTTGGCGTTGGTGTCACCGCGCTAGTACAGACGCTTCTTGGCACCATTGGCTTGGCACTTGCCGGCATTCCCTATCCCGTTTTGCTGGGCGCGCTAATGCTTTTTTTGTGTGTGGCTCAGATAGGACCTTCACCGGTCTTGGTGCCGGCCGTGATCTGGATGTTTTGGCAGGGTAATGATTTGGGTTGGGCGATCTTTTTGGCGATCTGGAGTTTGGTGGTGATCACCATGGACAATGTGTTGCGTCCCTGGTTGATACGACGCGGGGCAGACCTGCCGTTGATGCTAATTTTGATTGGCGTGGTTGGTGGTTTGTTGACGTTTGGTCTGATCGGGATATTTATTGGCCCGGTGGTGTTGGCAGTGACCTACACGCTCATGACCGCTTGGCTCAACGAGTCGCTAGAAGAGGTCACGGCCAACCAAATGGACAAGATCGCTACTGTCACCGCGGTGAGCGCATCAGACCAGGAACAGGGTCGCGAGGCCAAGAAATAAGAAAAAACCGAGCGAGTCCGTGGCAAACGTCAGTAGGACAGATGAGCCCAAAGCGGGGTCTTTACCAAATCGTGACCGCACCATCGGTACTAAAACCCCGACCATCGCGCCCACTAACATGTTGCCAATCATGGCGGCCATCATGACGAGCGCGATGGGGATGGATTGCGATATCCACCACGCAAAACCACCCGCAACCAAACTCCCGAGCAGCGAGACCAAAAATGTCACCAATAATTCGCGCTTGATCAGTTGCCAGGCGTTTTGCGCGGTCACCCGACCCACCGCCAACGCCCGAATAATCAAGGTCATGGTTTGGTTGCCTGAATTTCCCCCTAAACCAGCCACGATCGACATCAAAAACGCCAGCACAACAATGTGACTGACTGTGGCCTCAAATTGGGAGGCCACGAAAGCGGCAATGCCGGCGGTGATCAAATTCAGCATCAGCCATGGTGAGCGGTTGCGAATCGCCATGGAAATGGGTGCAAAGATATCTTCTTCTTGCATACCCGCCCGAGAAAGCGCTTGCTCATCAGAGTCTTCGCGGATCACATCGACCACGTCGGCGATGGTGACACGCCCAATGAGCCGACCCCGATCGTCTATCACGGGTGCAGACACCAAGTCGTAACGCTCAAAAGCACCCGCTGCCTCGGCATCATCATCAAGCGGATTCAATGTCAGGTAGTCAGTTGTCATGACATCGCGTACGGTGTCCTCGGGATCGTTTAACAACAAAGCTGACAAAGGAAGCACACCCAAGAGTTTGTCCATCCGATCGACCACAAATATTTGATCGGTGTGATCTGGTAACTCAGGCTGTCGGCGCAGGTAACGCAGCACCACTTCAAGCGTGACGTCGTCTCTGACGCGAACCATCTCAAAGTCCATGATGCCACCCACGCTGTCTTCGGGGTAGCCCATCGCTTCGATGAGTTGCGAGCGCTCTTTGAGAGTGAGCCCTTTTTGTACCTCGGCCACCACATCGGGTGGCAAGTTGGCGATGAGATCGGCAATCTCATCAGCCTCCATGTTCTCTGTGGCGGCCAACAAATCCGCGCGATCCATGGTTTCAATCAGTGACTGGCGAACCCAGTCAGCGACTTCTAGCAAAACGTCGGCATCAAATTCGGCACGCACCAGCTGCCAGATGAGCTGTCGATCGTCTTTTGTCAACGATTCCAAGATAAAAGCAATATCAGCGGGGTGCAGTTCATTGACCAGCGAACGCAGCTCGGTCTCGTGCTGTCTATGCAGTAGGCCTTCGACGAGCGGTGCGCGGTTATCGCCCTCTTGTTGGCGATTGACGATGTGTTCGACCAGGGCGTGACGGCGTAATTGTTCTTGTACTCTGGCGAGTGCTAACTGGGCATCCTCAGGGTCAAGGCGCCGAAAGGTCGTTTGTTCTTTTTCTGTGACTTTGACCATAGGGAATCCAGTTCATTTTAATCCGGCGCACTCGCACTCGCACTCGCACTGACGTGATGGCATCAAACGGTCGGCCTACTGTGTTGCCTGCTGCTGTGCAAACCAGTGTTCTACCAATTTGACCCAGTAGGTGGCTCCTATGGGTAACAACTCGTCATTGAAATCATAGGACCCATTGTGCAACATGCAGGGGCCGAGCCCGTGGCCCGAGTCGCGATGTTCGCCTAGGCCGTTACCGAGCCAAACGTAGCAGCCAGGCAATTGCTGCAACATAAACGCAAAATCTTCAGCCCCCATTGTCGGCACGACTTTATCATCCACGCGATCTCGGCCGACAATTTGAGTCATGACATCGACGCAGAGGGCCGTTTCTTTTTCACTGTTAACGGTAGGCGGATAATTCCGTTTGAAAGCCAATGTGCTCTCACAACCCATGGCGACCGCGCCATGGGTGGCGATAGCCGACATCCGTTGCTCGATCAAATCGAGGGTTTCATCAGTAAAGGTTCGGACCGTGCCCTTGAGGGTTGCCTGACCAGGAATCACGTTCATGGCGCTACCGGCGTGGATTTGGGTCACGCTGAGCACCCCACCCTCGAGAGGGTGGCGATTGCGACTAATAATGGTTTGCAGTGATTGTGCAATGTTTACCGCGGCCATGATGGGATCTTGTCCCAGATGTGGCATGCCAGCGTGAGCGCCTTTGCCTTCAATTTCGATCACAAACTCGTTGCTAGACGCCATGATGGGACCGGCTGTGACACCAAAATTGCCGACCGGTAAACCGGGCCAGTTGTGCATCCCAAAGACCGCCTGCATGGGGAATTTTTCAAATAGGCCGTCCTCGATCATGCGTCTAGCGCCAGCGGCGCCTTCTTCGGCCGGTTGAAAAATGAGGTAAACAGTGCCAGCAAAGTCGCGATTTTTGGCTAGGTAACGGGCCGCGTTGAGCAACATAGCGGTATGCCCATCATGGCCGCAGCCATGCATTTTGCCCGGATGCTGGCTGGCGTGTGCGAAGGTGTTGACCTCTTGTAAGGGCAAGGCATCCATATCGGCCCTCAGGCCAATGGCCGCGCTGCTTGGCGCTGATCCACGGATAATCCCAACCACGCCCGTGCCGCCCAAGCCACGGTCAATCTCGACACCCCACTCAGTCAGTTGCTCGGCGACCCGGTCGGCCGTGCGTTTTTCCTCATAAGCAAGCTCTGGATGCGCGTGTATATCGCGTCGGAAAGCTTTGATGTCTTCTTGCCATTCAAGAAATGGTTCCAAGAGTTTCATAGAAATTGTCCGTCGTTCGTTCAATGACCCTTATTATCGGGGCAAATGGGTTGTAAAAACAGACTCAACACCACAAAACCGGAGGGGAATTTGTTAGCTATCGACCGTTATTCGTCGCTTGTCGACCTTCTCGACCAGTCCTTAACGTCTCACGCTGACCGTGTGGCTTGCGTCAGCATGGGCAGTCCGATGACCTATCGTGAGCTTGATAAGCATGCGCGCAACTTGGCCGCCTGGCTTCAATCGTTGGATTTGCCACCCAAGTCACGCGTTGCACTCATGTTGCCTAACGTGTCGGCCAGCTTGGTTTGTTTGTTGGGCACCTTGCGATCGGGTCATGTGGTGGTCAACGTCAATCCCCTTTATACCGCGCGAGAGTTAAGTCTGCAGCTCAGAGACTGTGGCGCTGAAGTAATCGTGGTGTTCGAGGCGTTTGCACATGTCCTAGAAAAAGTAGAAGAGGGCGTGCGACCCAAACACACGGTGGTGGTGTCACCCGGTGAGTTGCAACCCATGCTCAAGGGGCGTTTGATTAATTTGGTGGCCAAGCATGTCAAAAAGCGTGTCCCGGCGTGGCGGTTGCCAACGTCTATTGGACTTGCCAAAGCGCTTTCTAAGGGTCAGATGTCGCCATTTCAGTCGGCGAACCTGTTGCCAGACGATGTGGCTATATTGCAGTACACCGGGGGCACGACGGGTGAGCCGCGAGGTGCGATGCTCACCCATCGAAATGTTGTGGCCAACATCTTGCAGGTCGAGCACGTGGCGCACCCTGTTTTAAAGGATGTTTTACCGGCGCCAGTCACCATGTTGACGGCGTTACCGCTTTATCACGTCTTTGCCATGACGGTGTGTGCGTTTTATGCCCTGCATAAAGGGATGCGTATCGTGTTAGCCATTAACGCCCGCGATTTGCCGGCACTAACTGCCCTTTGGAAAAAAGAACCACCGCATGTTTTTCCAGCAGTCAATACCTTGTTTGCGGCGTTGTTAAGACATGAGCCATTTCGACAACTCGACTTCTCTGGTTTGCGCATTGCGCTTGGCGGTGGTATGGCCGTGCATCCTATGGTGGCCTCGCAATGGCAGGCACTAACCGGAAAAACGATTATTGAGGGTTACGGCATGTCCGAAACCGCGCCGGTGATATGCGCCAACCCGACTGATACAGACACGTTTTCAGGGACGGTTGGGCTACCGTTACCAGAAACGTCGATATTGATACTCGATGAGCAGCAGTGCCCATTACGCGATGGTGAGGTGGGTGAGATTGCCGTCAAGGGGCCGCAAGTCATGCAAGGCTACTGGCAAGCCCCGGCTGCGACTGCGGCTTGCTTGTCCTCGCAGGGGTATTTGCTGACCGGTGATATGGGCTTGCGAGATGAGCAGGGCCATATCAAGATTGTCGACCGCAAAAAAGACATGATTGTGGTGTCTGGCTTTAATGTGTATCCCGCTGAAATTGATGCGGTCTTTGCGGCACACCCTGCTGTCATGGATTGTGCTGCGGTCGGTGTGGCTGATGATGTCACAGGACAGGCGGTGCGATTGTTTGTGGTGGCCGATCAATCAAAAATAACCGGAGAGGCCCTGCTCGATTGGGCCAAAGACAAATTGACAGGCTACAAACGCCCTAAGTCTGTGGTTTTTGTTGATACTCTCCCGAAAAACCCTGTCGGCAAAACCTTGCGTCGTTTGCTGGTTTGAGATTGCGGACGGCTCGGTTAGGTCGTCGGATTGAAAACCTTTTGCATAGCGGGGTTTATCAGCGCTAGGAAGTCGTCTTTTAGCCGTGGAGAGATCGCCAGAACACGTCCTTTTTCCGGCCAGCTCGCTTGGTTGTCATAGGGATCGTTGACCCAAGCGCCGGCTTCACGGGCGATGACGGTGCCGGCGGCGACATCCCAGGATTGGATGCCTTGCTCCCAATAAGCGTTGACACGCCCGCAGGCAACCCAAGCCAAGTCCAGAGCCGCTGAGCCTTGGCGGCGAACCCCGCGCGTGTGCAACATGACTTCTTTTAGCGCGGTGAAATAAGGGTCTAGGTAAGTAAAGTCACGCATGGGAATACCGATAGCAATGAGTGCATCGGCTAAACGGTCTATGTTTGCCATTTGCAGTCGGTGGCCATTGCACCAAGCGCCAACCCTATGCATCGCTGTGAACATCTCTTCCCGGTTGGGGTCATACACCACGCCCAAAATGGGTGTGTCAACCGTCAAGGTCTGGCCCATGGCGTCGGTAGAACCCGCGTGCGCGACCAATCCAATCGATACCGCGTAGTGGGTAAAGCCGTGCAAATAATTGGTGGTGCCGTCTAGAGGGTCGATATACCAAGTCAGTTGAGAGCCAGGAGAGCCGCCAGACTCCTCGCCGATTAAGCCGATATTCGGCGTTTCCTTTTTAAGGATATCCATCACGACTTGCTCTGACTCGCGATCGGCTTGCGAGACCAAGTCGTTGCGACCCTTGTGATCAATAACCAACTCACCAGGTGTGGCGCGGTGTTGCTGCAAGATGGCAGCACCTGCGTGTGCGGCGCGAACAGCGATGTCAAGATAGTCGGATAATGGCAGCATATGAACCCGTGAGCAAAGTGAATAAATGATGACGTCACAATGACTTTATACAGGTTCAGTATTTCACAAAGATGGAAGGTGGGTCGTGCCCGTGAGGGTCAATCGAGACTCTCATCGAAACCGCTTGGAAAAGAATATGTGGTCAAGTTTTGAGCAATGGTTGGCGGATGATGATCAGCCAACCAAGGACCAACCGGCACGTGATGCTTTGGTATGCCTAGATGTGGTGGGTGATGGCGCACAAGCGCTACAACGTTTGCGCGCGTTGACTGAATCCCCACGCGGCAAATCAACATTATGTGGGATGCATTATGTCTGGGTCACCGATGTGGCAACTCTTCCCACAAAACCACCGCCGGGGTTGCCCATTGACCCGCATCACTGGCCGGCGCCCTTGCCGGGCGTGCATCGGTGCTGGTTTAACCACATGTCACCAGATAACAGTTTGACGATTGTTCTTGCCAACCCCCGCGTGAACGCAGTGCAGGCAGTGGTTCAGGCGACAGAAGAATTGTTGCTGACGGCGGATTTGCTGTTGATTCCCGGTGGTGAGTCTTTGCCCCTTGAGCCTGTCTTAGCGGCAGTTGGGGCAGCGCGCACAGTTGTGCTGTCAGTGATGGAAAGCCGTATTCAACGGTTGCCAAATGAGCAAAGGCGTTCCTATGAGGATGACCCCCTTGAGTTACAAGCGTCTTGGGGGTCTTCAGACCTAAAGGTTGGGGGTGCTGGGGAACGACGAGCGATTGTTGTGGGCGCTGGCATCAGCGGTTTAACGACAGCAGCGGTTTTGGGGATGAGAGGGTGGTCAGTGACGGTGGTCGATCCTTACCCGCCCGGCCCTGAAAGTCGCCACGCCCAGCATCTGGCTGCCGCGCTAACCCCAGTGATTTCTAGTGATGACAATGAGCGCTCGCAGTTGGCACGGGCGGGTGCCTTGGCGGCCGATCGGTTTTGGTCGCAGTTGCCCGCCATTATTGGTCGTCGTTGCGGGGCTTTACAA
>JAWOGG010000001.1:0-4128 GCA_046497085.1 Orrella sp. | reverse complement strand
CTCCTAATTTCCTTTCTTTTCCCTGGATTAAACGTTTTATGTTTTCCCCTGCCCACGTTGCCAAATCCCGGATATCGATCCCAACACATCAATCAAAGAGCCCTTGATCAGTAAGATCCTAGCCACGTACCGCCAACTCTCTAGCATGGATCATGCGGTCTGTTTTGGTATGAACGCAGTGGTTCGCTCTGGCGCTGGCCAAGACCTGTACATCAACCAGCCTTTACGCGGGTTTTACAACATTTGATAGTCGCCATGCTCGCACCTCTAAAGCTTTACAAACAAAGCCGCACCATTTGCTTGGCCTTGATCTTTGTCGCTTTGTTATTCGGTGTTGCCCAAGCAAATCCCGCCGATTCGATAGCCACGGTTCGCCAACAGCTTGACCAACGTGTGCCGGGTGGCGTGGCGGTTATTGCGCTCGGGCAGTTTCAAGACCAACCCAACGTGCTCTTCCAAAACACACCCGTGCTCACCATCGCAGACGACAACCAACAGTGGTGGGCCGTGGTTGGGCTAGCACTTGACACGCCCGTGGGGGCTCATTTCCTGGAAGTTGTCCGTGAGTCGACTAGCGAGTCGCCGCGGCGCGTGACTTTTAATGTGGCGAATAAAACCTATCGCAGCCAACACATCCGTTTAAAAAACAAGGCGATGGTAAGCCCCAATCCTTCTACTCTGGCACGCATCAAAGAAGAGCTCGACATTCAAATCAACGGCTATCAGACGTTCACAGCGACCACGCCGTCCAATTTGCTGTTTGATGCGCCTGTGTCTGGCCAACTTTCTAGCCCATTTGGACTGCGGCGTTATTTCAATGGCGAACCGCGCAACCCACATTCCGGACTCGATTTTGCCGCACCTAGCGGCACCCCGGTAAAAGCACCGGCCGATGGGCGCGTCTTATTGATCGGTAATTTTTATTTTAATGGGCAGACCATATTCCTCGATCATGGCCAAGGCCTAATCACCATGTTCTGCCACCTATCAGAAATCGCACACTTACCTGGCGATCGCGTTAAACGCGGTCAAGTTGTCGGAAAAGTGGGGAGCACAGGACGATCTACAGGCCCCCATTTGCACTGGAACGTCAGTTTAAACAACGCCCGAGTCAATCCTGCCTTGTTTTTAAAAGCGCGTTAGACGACCGTTATACGACCACAAACTGACACTAAACAGTGATCAATCCTTAGGCTTAAATGGGAAGCCCGTGAACATTGCACGCGTTTGATCTTGCATTTGATCCTGCATTTGCACGAACATGTTTTTACTCTGCTCAACATAATTATTCATCATGTTTTGTAGCATTGGGTTTTGCATATTCATGAACTGAGCCCAGGCCTCCGGACCGAACTGGGTCCCGTACATATGCTTGGACTGCTCGGTCATTTGATCCTGAATTTCTTTGAAGGCCTGCAGGTTTTTTTCTAAATAAGCACCCATCATGCCTTGCATGGCATGGCCGTAAAAACGGATCAGCTGCGCGAGCATAGGCGAGGAGAACATTGGCACGCCACCGCTTTCCTCTTCCAAGATAATTTGCAACAAAATACTGCGAGTCAATTCTTGGCCTGACTTGGCATCAATCACTTGGAAGTTTTCGTTATCAAGCACCAATTGTTTGACGTCCGCAAGCGTGATGTAAGCGCTTGTTTCGGTGTCGTACAAACGGCGGTTTGGATATTTTTTTATGAGCCTTACAGGCCCTTCCCCGGTCGTATCATTCATCTCGTATCCTACCTACTCTAAAAAAGCCAATGACCGACAACAGTCGTTGCCGGTTATTCGACTTACCTTAACCCATGTGCAGACCGCCATTTAAAGAAAAGTCCGCGCCGGTCGCAAAACCCGCATCTTCAGACGCTATCCAAGCAATGATCGAAGCAATTTCCGACGGCTCACCGAGCCGTTTGACGGGGATGGTCGCCACTATTTTTTCCAACACATCAGGACGTATGGAGCGAACCATGTCAGTGCCTATGTAGCCTGGTGACACGGTGTTAACCGTCACACCCTTGCTAGCCACTTCTTGGGCAAGCGACATCGTAAAACCATGTATAGCCGCCTTAGCGGTCGCATAATTGGTCTGCCCAAACTGACCTTTCTGACCGTTGACCGAGCTGATGTTGATAATCCTTCCCCAGCTACGATCGGCCATACCATCTATCACTTGTTTCGTAACGTTGAAAAGGCTGTTGAGGTTAGTATCCATGACCGCGCGCCAATCGTCATGACTCATTTTGCGAAACGTACCGTCGCGCGTGATACCCGCGTTATTTACCAGCACTTCTACCGGACCATGTTCTTCTGTGACTTTTTTAAATGCCGATACGGTCGAGTCCCAGTCAGCCACATTGCCAACTGAGGCGTAAAAGGTAAAGCCTTGTTCGGCTTGCTGCTTAAGCCACAAATCGTAATCACGGTTAGGGCCACAGCCCGCCACAACCGTCATCCCCTCACGGGCAAGACGCTGACAAATTGCCGTTCCAATGCCTCCCATACCACCTGTGACGTATGCAACTCGATTTCCCATTTGCTCTCTCCTCGGTTGTTAGACTGACTTAGTCAGAGCCTAAATTTTCTATCTAGTTCTCTAGACTGCGCGAACCTTAACGTAACTACCTGGCGCAGGCTCTAAGGGTGGCAGCTCAGCTGAACCGAGCGCCTTAGGCGCGCTGACTCGTTTACCCGAAAGCGGCTTTAACCACGCCACATAATCCGACCACCAACTACCCGGATGTTCTGTCGCCGAATCAAACCAATCACCTGGCGCCACATCAGTAGCATGCTCTGAGGTCCAATAGCTACGCTTATTTTTAGAAACCGGGTTAATCACGCCAGCAATATGACCTGAAGCACCGAGTACAAACCTCACCGGTCCGGTCAACAAGTGAGAGGACAGGTAAGCCGTTTTCCAAGGCACAATGTGGTCCTCCTTGGAAGCCTGAATATAGGCTGGGATTTTTATTTTGCCGAAGTCAATGTTTTTGCCACAGACCTGTAAAGCCCCGGGCTGACATAATTTGTTTTCAATATAAGTATTTCGGAAGTACCACGTAAAAAACGGGCCAGGTAGGTTTGTGCCGTCACCATTCCAATAAAGCAAATCAAAAGGTATGGGCGTCTGACCCTTGAGGTAATTTGAAACCACGTAATTCCAAATCAACTCATTCGGTCGTAGCGCAGAAAACGTATTGCTTAGTTCTAGCGCTGTCATCAAACCGCCTTGACCAATGGCTTGTTCGCGCAGTTGAGCATGCGGTTCGTTGGCAAACACACCGAGTGCGCCAGTATCCACAAAATCCAACATGGTTGCTAACAATGTCATGGATGCCGCCGGCGACTGCCGCTTGGCAGCCAATACCGCCAAGGCCGTGGACAACATGGTGCCGCCGACACAGAAACCCAAGACATTGATTTTGGGTTGTCGAGAGATATCACGGGCGACTTTGATTGCTTTTATCAAGCCTTCTTCAATGTAATCATCCCAACCTGCTAATTCTATGCCATCGGTGTCTCCTGGCAAGGGATTACGCCAAGACACCACAAACACAGTAAACCCCTCAGACACAAGATAGTTAACCAGCGAGTTCTCTGGTTGAAGGTCGAGGATGTAGTACTTGTTGATACATGGAGCCACCATTAATAAAGGGCGACTAAAAACGGTTTTGGTTTTGGGTTGATATTGAATCAGCTCAAAATATTTGTTCCTAAAGACGACAGCGCCAGGCGATACAGCAAGGTTTCGACCCACCTCAAACTGAGTTTCGTCCGTGTGTGTGATTCGGCCTTTTTGCAAGTCCTCTAAAAAGTTACAGATACCGGCTTGCAAAGACTGACCGCCAGACTGTAACAAGGCCTGCTGTGCCTCGGGATTGGTCGCTAAAAAGTTAGCCGGTGAGACCGCATCAACCCACTGCATCACAGAAAACCGCAGCTGATCTTTGACTGCTGGCTCAGCTTGTGATGTTTCGACCAGTTGCTTCATCGCCTCACCCGAAAGCAAGTACAGATGCGCCATCAGCAAGTGCATGGGACTGTCACCCCACGCCTGGCCTTTAAATCGACGATCAGCAACCATCGGTAACTCCCCCGCCGCTGCGGCCTGCGCAATGGCTTGCCACCTGT
>JAWOGG010000269.1:0-9189 GCA_046497085.1 Orrella sp. | reverse complement strand
TGGCTGTCGCCTTGGTCTGACGCTAGCGTGGCGTAGGCTTTGTATAGCGTGTGACGCAAGGTGCGGTTAGTGCCATATTGCATGACGGGCAAGTAGCTCGGCATTTTGAGGGTGATTTTGTAGCGATCGCCTTGCGTGGTGTCGATGTCTGGATCCGCTTGTGCGGCAGCTTTAAAGGCTTCAATGGCGTCTTTTGGGATACCGTCCAGTGTATTGATGTCGTCTACGGTAAGCGACCAAGCGTCGTTGGCATCGAGCACGTTCTCAGAAAACTTTTGTGAGACCTGCGACTGGCGTTCGGCGTTTTCTGCAAAGCGCACCCGGTCTTCGCCGGCAAGTTCAACACCGCTTAACTGAAAATCACGGATGGCCAACTCAACCACTCGTTGGCGCACTGACGTCCATGACAAGAAGTCAGGACTTGCCTGCAGTCTTTTGTACTGCTTGAAAAGACCCTCGTGTAAACCGACCCAGGTGGCGTACTCGCTAACAGGTCCAAGCATGTCGTTATAGGCTTGTCTTAACTCGGGAGTATTAACGACCGACTTTAAGTGCCCGACCGCAGACCAAGCGCGCCAGAGCGGCTCATTGGCGTCATCGAGTGGCGTCACGACTTCTTCCCAGATGGGTGGCAGGCTAGGTGCGGCTGCGGCGTCGACAGCTTCACGGGCGGACTTAAGTAAGGCCTCAATGGCTGGCACCACGTGAGCGGGTTCAATGGCGGCGTAGTCAATCAACTCACTGATCGGAACCATCAAAGGGTTGCTGGACAGGTCAGTGGTTGAGGTTTTGGTGGTGGTGTTGGCGACTGGGCTTGATTGATTGCTTTGCATGGTTGTGACGATGACTTCCGTGTTTGGCTGTTGGTGTTCGATGACTAAAACCGAATCGGTATATGAAAAGTGTAATGATCTTTTTGATGTCGTGCGCCATGACCCTGCGCTCGCTTGGGGCAAGGCAAACACTCTTATGGGCGAAATGCAGTCGCGCCCTCTCAAGTTGGGCTTTCGATCAGATGCGCCCGCCTTGTGAGGCTAAGGCGTTGATCGATTTTGCTTGATTTGTCTAACTTGCTTAGTTGTTTTGAGAGACCAAGGACCGCTGGGCTGCTTCTAGGGTGTTGACCAAGAGCATGGCGATGGTCATGGGTCCGACACCGCCAGGTACCGGGGTGATGGCACCGGCGACGGTTTTGGCGGATTCGAAGTCAACATCACCGCATAATTTGCCATCTGCTTGTCGGTTGATGCCGACGTCTATGACCGTGGCCCCGGGTTTGATCATGTCGCCGGTGATCATGTTGGGTCGGCCCGTGGCAACAACCAGAATGTCGGCGTGACGGGTGTGGTGGGGCAGGTCTTGAGTCTTGGAGTTACAGATGGTGACGGTAGCGCCGGCAGCCAGCAGCAGCATCGCCATGGGTTTGCCCACGATATTGCTCGCACCGACGATGCAGGCGTGAGCGCCCCAAGGGGATACGTCGTGTGCTTCGAGCATTTTCATGACGCCGTAGGGTGTGCAGGGCCTAAAGAGCGGTTTGCCAGTCATCAGTAGGCCGGCGTTGCTGATGTGAAAGCCATCCACATCCTTTTCAGCGGCGATGGTTTCGATCACTTTGTGGGCGTCGATGTGTTTGGGCAATGGTAGCTGCACCAAAATGCCGTGAATACTCGGGTTGGCGTTAAGCGCTTGGATGTGACTCAGCAGCTCAGCCTCGGTCAGTGTGGCGGGATAACGCTGGAGCTCGGAATAGAATCCGGCTTGTTCGCAAGCGGCGACTTTGTTACGTACGTAGACAGCTGATGCGGGTTCTTCACCGACAAGTATCACGGCCAAACCAGGTTTGACACCCTGTTCACCGATAGTGAGGGTGTCTAGACGGACTTGCTCGCGAACTTTTGCGGCAAGTTGCTTGCCGTCGATGATTGAGGCTGTGGTGGCTGTAGTGGCTTTGTTTGGTGAGGTTGCCGCACTTGTTTTATTCACTTCGGTCATTTGGCAGGCTCTGCCGCTAAGGCGACTTTCATGAGGTCGGCAACTGTGGTGACTTGAAGCTTTTCCATGATGTTGGCGCGGTGGGCTTCCACGGTCTTGATGCTGATGCCGAGGTCGTCGGCAATTTGCTTGTTCAAACGACCTGCCACTATGCGTTCCAACACTTGCTGCTCTCGAGCTGTCAAGCGAGCGAGCATGGCGTCGTGTTCGCGTTGGGCGGTGAACTTTTGTAGGTTCAGGTTAGCCTGCTCGAACATGCGTGAGACGATTTCGCGCAGGTCGGTTTCGTTAAAGGGCTTTTCTAGAAAATCCACAGCACCTTTTTTCATGGTGTTAACGGCCATGGGCACATCACCGTGGCCAGTGATAAAGACCACTGGCATGAGAGAGTTTCTTGCCAAAAGCTCTTCTTGTAGCTGCAAGCCGCTCATGCCAGGCATGCGTACATCAACGATAAGAACGCCGGGTTGATCTTCGCGGTATTCAGATAGAAATGCCTCGGCACTTGAAAAGGATTTAACTCGATAGGTATTGGCTTCGAGGAGCCAACGCAATGAGTCGCGAACGGCTTCGTCGTCGTCAACGATATAGACAGTGCTAGCGGCGGGCGGCATGTTCATGCAGAGAACTCCTCAGTGGTGTCATTGTTATTGCGGTTGGCTGTTGCGCTCTCTTGCGCGGGTGTTGAATTATCAGTTTGGTCTGTGGCCGAACCACCTAACGGCGCACATGGTAGCGTGAACCGAAATGTCGTGCCGCCTTCTGGATTCTTGGTTGCCCAGAGTTGACCGTGATGTGACTCGATGATGGTGCGACAAATATTCAGACCCATACCTAAACCTTCCGACTTAGTACTAAAGAAGGGCTCAAACAGCCGATCCGGATCTGTTACGCCGTGGCCAGCATCAATCACAGCCACTTCCATGGTGTTGTGATGACGACTGACTTGAACGGTTAGGGCGCGTTGCTCACTTTGTTCCATGGCTTCAATGCCATTTTTAATTAGGTTCAGCAACACTTGTTCAATCAAAATCGGATCGGCCAAAACAGCGGGAGGGTCTTTCAAGGGATGATGAATGATTTCCAGACCGCGCTTATGGGCATCGATTTCGGCCAAGCTCATGGCATTTTCTACGATGGTTTGAATATCGACTTCTTGTCGTCTGGGTTCGCTACGTTTCACGAAGTCCCGAATGCGGCTAATTATCTTACCGGCGCGTTGGGCCTGGGCGGCTGCTTTTTCCAGGGCAGATAAGAGCTTGTCTGGGTCGGTTTGTCCGGCCTTGACCATGGCGACAGCACCCATGCTGTAGTTACTGATTGCCGTCAAAGGCTGGTTTAACTCATGAGCCAGCGATGAGGCCATTTCACCCATGGTGGTGAGGCGGCTTGTGAGTTGAATCTTTTCTTGTTGCACGCGAGAGGCTTCCTCATGACCGCGACGTTCAGTGATGTCGCGAGCCACTTGCATACGTACCCGTCGACCATCGGTCCATGCCAAGGTACGGTGTTGGACTTCAAACCAGCGCTCGACACGAGAGGAGAAAACTTCAACCGATTCGTCATTGGCGCGACCGCGCCTACCGGCGAGCAATTCTTGGTGGCCACTGGTTTGGGCACCAAACAGACTGCGATAAGTCCGGTTAGCGAATAACAAGTCCACCCCGTCAGCGGTATCGGCGGTGACAGAAATGGCATCGTCTAGGCTTTCCAAGACCGTCATGAAACGTTCGTGTGCAGCGGTGAGCGCTTCCCGAATACGACGTGGCTCTGTGATGTCAGTCATGGAGGTCATCCAGCCGATTTGACTGCCGTCGGGTGCGAGCAGCGGTGAGACATACATGCGGGCGGTAAAGCGTGAACCGTCACGACGCTGGGCCTCAAGTTCGATGCCGCTGCTTGGTGTTTTACCCGCTAGGACACCGTCTAGGGTTTGTCTGTGGGAGTCATGTTGGCCGGGCACCCAGTAAGGAAATGGGGGGCGACGACCGATTAAGTCAGCCTCATTCCACCCGATCATTCGACAAAAGGCCGGATTGACGTATGCGATTCGACCTTCAAGGTCGAGCACGCGCATGCCTGTGGACATGGAGTTTTCCATGGCGCGTCTAAAGGCCGTCTCAGCCGTTAACGCGGCTTCGGTCTGTGTGCGATGTTTGGTGTAACGCCAAAGGGCAAGTAATGCAATGACGATCACCACTGACAAGCCGATGACCACCCAAAGCAATTGCTGTTGGCGCATCTCTTGATCGATGGTGACAAACATGACGCTGTCTTCGCGAATTTGTTGCAACCAAAAGAATGCACCCATTACCAAAGCGTAAAGAACCAGCACTAAGACAGGCGCTAACCAGTACCAGCGACGACGTCGCAGGCGGGCGTGCTCTTGGAAAGGGGTGGAAATGACTGATTTCTGGGGTTGTCGCATGGACCAATAACGTTGCTAAGACGCACCTAAGAGATTCACCGCATTTTACGCTGATTGTGACTAATGCCAATCACCCGGCCAGTCTTTACTATCGATGAGCTTGGGACCCGTCATGTCGGCTTAGCGAATAGCTTTCCGAATACTTCGCTTTCCTGGACGTCTGCAGCACTTTGCAAAGGGCGTTGAGCAGCAAAATTGGCGAAACAAAACGAAGGTTGGATTGTCATCGAATACCACATTATGAAAAACTTATTCAAATGGTGAAATATTAGTTGCTGAGTGATAAGACTGCTCATAGAATGGCTCTAAGATAGATTTGCGCTCGGTGCCCATGGCTGGTTGCTGGCGTGACAATTAAGGAGATAGCAATGGCCAATTCTGCACTGGCATCTGACGCTGCCAACGATCCCGATTTGCTTGAAACGCAAGAATGGATGGAGGCGCTGGCATCGGTTTTAGATCGTGAAGGGCCTGAGCGTGCTCATTACCTGTTAGAGCGGTTAATTGATATGGCGCGCCGCTCTGGCACCCATATTCCATTCTCGCCGAACACGGCTTATCAAAACACTATCCCGGCCGGTTTAGAGCCGACTCACCCGGGTGACTTGGAACTTGAAGCCAAGATCCGTAGCTACATCCGTTGGAACGCGATGGCTATGGTGGTTAAAGCCAATAAACACAATCCTGCAGATGGTGGCGACTTAGGTGGCCACATCGCATCGTTTGCCTCATTGGCAACCATGATTGGCTGCGGTCAGAATCACTTTTGGCATGCCGATAGTCCTGAGCACGGTGGTGACTTGGTGTATTTCCAGGGTCACTCATCACCCGGTGTTTACGGTCGCGCCTATCTTGAAGGTCGTTTGACTGAAGAGCAACTTGATAACTTCCGCCAGGAAGTCGATGGCAAGGGCTTGTCGTCTTACCCGCACCCAAAGTTGATGCCAGAGTTTTGGCAGTTTCCAACGGTGTCGATGGGACTGGGTCCATTGATGGCCATCTATCAGGCGCGGTTTTTGAAATACCTGCATGCCCGTGGCATTGCCGATACCAGCAAGCGCAAGGTTTGGGTGTTTTGTGGTGACGGCGAAATGGATGAGCCCGAGTCATTGGGTGCCATTAGTTTGGCCGCCCGTGAGAAGTTGGATAACTTGATCTTTGTGGTCAATTGCAACTTGCAGCGCCTTGATGGTCCGGTGCGCGGCAACGGCAAAATCATCCAAGAACTAGAAGGTGACTTCCGTGGCAGCGGCTGGAATGTGATCAAGTTGATCTGGGGTGGTTATTGGGATCCTCTTTTGGCAAGCGACAAAGAAGGCATTTTGCGCAAGGTCATGGAAGAGGCGGTAGACGGCGAGTATCAGGCCTTTAAAGCCAACGATGGCAAATTTGTGCGCGAGCACTTCTTTGGCAAGCATCCCAAACTGCTTGAGATGGTTTCACGCATGAGTGATGAAGACATCTGGCGATTGAACCGCGGTGGTCACGATCCCCATAAGGTCTTTGCCGCGTTTGATTCGGCGGTTAAAACCGAAGGTCAGCCCACCGTGATTTTGGCAAAGACCATCAAGGGATATGGATTGGGTCACGTTGCCCAAGGCCAGAACCCTGCTCACCAGCAAAAGAAACTGGACTTGGATTCGATCCGTGAGTTTCGCGATCGCTTCAACATTCCTGTGCCAGATGATGAGCTAGAAAACATTCCATACTTCAAGCCTGCTGAAGATTCGCCAGAGATGGTTTATCTACATGAGCGTCGTAAAGAGCTTGGTGGCTATTTACCCAAGCGCCGTACTAAGGCCGATGAAAAGTTAAAAGTGCCCGCGCTTGAAGTGTTCCGTCCGATTTTGGATCCAACCGCTGAAGGCCGTGAAATTTCAACCACCCAAGCCTTCGTGCGTGGGTTGAATCAGATTCTGCGTGATAAGGAAATTGGTCCACGAGTGGTGCCTATTCTGGCCGATGAGTCTCGTACTTTCGGGATGGAAGGCATGTTCCGCCAAATTGGCATTTATGCGCCTGAAGGTCAAAAGTACATACCAGTCGATAAAGAGCAGGTGATGTACTACAAGGAATCGGCCAGTGGTCAACTCCTGCAAGAGGGAATCAATGAGGCGGGTGCGTTTAGTTCCTGGATCGCGGCAGCGACCTCGTACTCAACGAACAACCGCATCATGATTCCTTTCTACATTTACTACTCAATGTTCGGTTTCCAGCGGATTGGGGACTTGGCATGGGCGGCTGGCGACATGCAAGCCCGGGGTTTCTTGTTAGGTGGTACAGCTGGGCGAACCACACTGAACGGCGAAGGCTTGCAGCACGAGGATGGTCATAGCCATCTATTGGCTTCAACCATTCCGAACTGCGTTTCATATGATCCGACATTTGCTCACGAAGTGGCGGTGATTGTTCAGCATGGTCTGAAACGCATGGTTGAGAATCAAGAGAACGTCTATTTCTACTTGACCTTGATGAACGAGAATTATGCGCAGCCGGGATTAAAGAAGGGCGATGAAGCGGCCATCTTGAAAGGCATCTACAAGATCCGTCCTTCGAGTAAGCCACGCGCCAAGGGTGCGGTACGAGCACAGTTGATGGGTTCAGGCACGATTTTGCGTGAGGTGTTGGCTGCGGCTGAGTTACTAGAGAAGGATTGGGATGTACAGGCCGATGTCTGGAGCGCCACCAGTTTCACAGAGCTGCGCCGTGACGGTATGGACTGCGAGCGATACAACATGTTGCACCCAACTGAAAAACAAAAGGTGCCATTTGTGACCGAGCAGTTAGCGTCAAGCGAAGGACCAATCGTGGCCTCGACCGACTATATGAAGGTGTTTGCAGATCAGATCCGGCCTTACATGCCAGAAGGGCGCCAGTACAAAGTATTGGGCACAGACGGTTTTGGACGCTCCGACTTTAGGTCTAAATTACGTGAACACTTTGAGGTGGATCGTCACTTTGTGGTTTTGGCGACCTTGCATGCATTGGTCAAAGAGGGCAAGTTAACGGCTGATGTTCCTGCAAAGGCCATTGCTCAGTACAAGATTGACCCCAACAAAGTTAACCCGGCACACGCCTAATCAATTGCGAGTGAGGAGAGAGAATATGAGTAACCTGACCGCTGTTGAAGTGCCAGACATTGGTGACTTTAAAGACGTGGAAGTGATTGAGGTGTTGGTAAAAGTGGGTGACACCATTGCGCCTGAAGACAGTCTGATTACGGTTGAATCGGACAAGGCTTCCATGGAAATCCCAGCATCTGTTGGTGGTGAGATCACCAAAATTGATGTCAAGGTTGGCGATAAGATCAACAAGGGTGATGCCATCATGCAGGTTAAGCCGGCAGCTGCAGCAGGGTCCGCGTCCGCTGAACCCGCTGAAAAAGACAAAGCGGCTGAGCCTGAAAAAACACCTGAGAAAGCACCTGAGAAAGCTGCTGAAAAAGCGCCTGAAGAGGAAAAAGCGTCAGCTGAGTCTGAGGCTTCGACGGCTGCTAAAAGCAGTGCTCCGCCGGCAGCAGCGATTGCAGAGCCTGCCTCACCAGGACAGTTACCGCATGCGTCGCCATCAGTGCGCAAGTTTGCTCGTGAGCTCGGTGTTGATCTGAAACTTGTTAATGGTACTGGCCCCAAGGGTCGTATTTCACAAGAAGATGTCCAGGGGTTTGTTAAAGGCGCATTGCAAGGTGGTGTTGGTGCTGCGGGCTCAGGGGCGGCGACCGCTGGAAGCGGGGCCGGTTTGAACCTATTGCCGTGGCCGAAGGTCGATTTTGCGAAGTTTGGGCCCATCGAAGCCAAGCCGTTGTCGCGCCTTAAAAAGTTATCGGGTGCGAATTTGCACCGCAACTGGGTCATGATTCCGCACGTCACCAACAATGACGAAGCGAATATCACTGAACTAGAAGCCTTGCGTCAGCAACTTAACAAAGAAAACGAAAAGGCTGGCGTGAAAGTCACGATGCTGGCGTTTCTGATCAAGGCTGTTGTGGCCGCTTTGAAGAAATTCCCCGAGTTCAATGCCTCACTTGATGGCGATAACTTGGTGTTAAAGCAGTACTACAACATTGGCTTTGCGGCCGACACACCGAACGGTTTGGTGGTGCCTGTGATTACTGATGCGGACAAGAAAGGCGTGTTGGAACTGGCACAAGAGTCAGCGTCCATGGCTAAGTTGGCGCGTGACGGTAAATTGTCGCCGACTCAGATGCAGGGCGGTTGTTTCTCGATTTCTTCCCTGGGTGGCATTGGTGGGACGCACTTCACGCCCATCATCAATGCGCCAGAGGTGGCGATTCTTGGGGTATCCAAGTCCTATCAAAAACCAGTCTGGGATGGCAAGGCGTTTGTGCCTCAGCTGACGTTGCCGTTATCGCTTTCTTATGATCACCGGGTGATTGATGGGGCGGCGGCAGCACGATTTAATGCTTATCTGGGCGCATTGTTGGCGGATTTCCGTCGCATCATTCTTTAAGGGGGTCTTATGAGTCTGAAAGATATCTTGGTCCCCGATATTGGTGACTTTAAGGACGTCGAGGTGATCGAGGTTCTGGTTAGCGCAGGTGACACTATCAATGCCGAGGACAGCCTGATCACTGTCGAGTCTGACAAAGCCTCGATGGAAATCCCTGCCTCTGAAGGCGGTGTGATTAAAAAGGTGCTGATTAAGGTTGGTGACAAGATCAACCAGGGCACGCCGATTTTGCAGGTGGAGCCTGCAGCGCAAGGGTCTGAGGCTGAACCAAAAGCAGAAGAAAAAGCCGAGCCTGC
>JAWOGG010000218.1:0-3064 GCA_046497085.1 Orrella sp. | reverse complement strand
CGAGGGCTGTCGTTAGCAGCGGCCCGTGAGCAAGCACAGCCGCTTTTGGCCTCGATGGGCTTGGCTGCACGCGAAAGTCATTTTCCGGGGCAGTTGTCGGGCGGTGAGCGCCAAAGAGTGGCGTTAGCACGGGCGTTGGTTACCCGTCCGGCTTGCGTCTTAGCCGATGAGCCAACCGGTAATCTGGATCGGGAAACAGCGCAACAAATGTTTGATTTGATCGCAAGCGTTAAAACCGATCATGGCACCTCCTTGGTATTAGTGACACATGATCTGGTGCTTGCACGTAAGGCCGATCGACAACTGAGCATGGTCGATGGTCATTTGTCCTCTGAGGAGTCGACCGATGCAGAGTCCGCTACTCTTTGATACCCACTGCCATCTTGATGCAGCGGCTTTTGATGCCGATCGTTTGGCGGTTATCGAGCGTGCCCAACAAGCGGGTGTGCGTGGAATACTGATTCCTGCCGTTGATAAGCACAATTTCAATGTGGTCCGGGAATTGGCACATGCCATGCCCATGGGAGCCTATGCTGTGGGCATTCATCCTCTCTTTGTGCAGCATGCTGTCCCTGAGGATTTAGAGGTGCTCGAGCAGTTTTTGAGGCAACATCACGAGGACCCTCGCTTAGTTGCTGTCGGCGAAATCGGTCTGGACTTTTTTGTTGAATCGATCCGCTCGGGTGAAGCTCGCGAGCAACAGATTTATTTTTACCGCGAACAATTGTCCTTGGCGCGGACGTTTGAGTTGCCGGTCTTGTTGCATGTGCGGCGCTCTCAAGACGAGTTGTTGAAATGGTTGCGACGCCAGCCACCCATAGGCGGCTTGGCCCATGCGTTTAACGGCAGTTTTCAGCAGGCTAAGCAATTCATCGAACTCGGTTTTGCATTGGGGATGGGTGGTGCTTTGACCTTCACGCGGGCACGTCAAATCCGCCGCTTGGCCACTGAGTTGGCCCTCGAGGATTTGGTGCTGGAAACCGATTCGCCCGATATGGGTCCTGCTTGGCTGGAAAAGGGCGCTCGCAATGAACCTGCGCAAGTGACACAAATCGCATCCGTTCTGGCTGAATTACGTCAAACCACCCCTCACAACGTCATGACGCTGACAGGTGCAACCGCCTTGAAAAAAGTGCCTAAGTTGCAGGCATTGTGGACCGCGGCGAGCTAACTTTGCGGTCTCTACGGATTGAGGAATTGGTTGCTCACAGGCAAGCTTAGCGACCTTACTGTGCCTTAGAGTGTCATGCGCAATATTTGCTATCCCCTGTGCTGGGTGGCTGGGGTCGTGGCCGTTCACGGCCTGCGTGAATTGCCTAGTCAAACCGAGCGTTGGTTGTTTGCAGTTTTCACGCTGTCGCTAGCCGCCGGGCTCATGATTAAGTCCAAATGGCAGCGCACCATTCCAGTCGCTAGTGTCGAACGCCTTTCACCGTCACTTTCATCGCTATTTTATTCATTACTAATATCGCTGCTTTGCTTCTCTGCGGCTGCGTCATACACCGTTTGGCGTGCCGATCTGAGGTTGTCAGATCACCTAGACCCCACGCAAGACAACAAGGTCACGCGCGTGCCGCTATTAGTGGCCGAATTACCCGAGCAAGTTGAAGGTGGGGTGCGATTTATAGGTCAGATAGAACCCTTTGCGCAATCGGATCAATTTCCACAGCGGGTTTTGGTGGACTGGCCTGGTGCCTGCACGGGGGATTGCTCTGTTATGGCTGAAGGTCGTGGGGTGACGGTGGAGCCCGGCCAGCGTTGGCGCATGGCGTTGAGGTTTCGCCAACCACACGGCCGTCTGAATCCCTATGGTTTTGATTCTGTGGGTTGGTTGTTTGAGAAGGGGATTCGCGCGACCGCCACCGTGCGTGGAGACCCTGAGCGATTGACAGATACTGCTGGGTTTGCCCCCGGTTTGTGGATAGAAAGGCTGCGCGCGCAGATCCGCACGCGCATGCGGCGATTACTGTCTGGCAAAGTCGAAGCGCCCGTGATGATTGCATTGTCTATCGGTGACCAACAAGGGGTATCGGCTGCTGATTGGCAGGTATTTAATACCACTGGTATCACCCACTTGGTCTCTATTAGTGGTTCTCATGTGACCCTCATTGCTGCGCTTGGGGCAGCAATCCTGATGCGACTCTACCGTCGCTTAAGCTGGCGCACGCGATTATGGTGTGAGCATTTACCCTCCCGTTTAGTGTTTGTTTGGTCAGCCGTTGTGGTGGCCTTTTTTTATTGCTTGTTGGCTGGCTGGGGTGTGCCGGCACAACGAACATTTTTCATGTTGGTGTGTGCCGCCGCAGGGCTTAGCGGTCGTCTGCCTTTAACGGGTCACCAAGCCGTTGCATTGGCGGCAGCGGCCATGACGCTGTTGGACCCTTGGGCAGTGATGTCGACGGGTTTCTGGCTGTCATTTGCGGCAGTAGCCACGTTGATTGTGGTCTCTGAACACACCCCGCGCCGGTCCGGTTCGAGCAGTCAACCAACCATCCAGCAGTCGCGCGCTGCGCGTTTGTGGACCGCTCTGACGCTTGCCACCCACTTGCAAGTGGTCATGACCATGGCCACCACACCAGTGCTTGCGTTTCTGTTTCAACAAGTCTCATTTGCTTCGTTGGCGGCCAATGCTTGGGCGATTCCGTGGGTGACGTTTATAGCGACGCCACTGGCGTTGTTGCTTTCAGCAGCAACGCTCTTACCCGTGTCTGATGTTTGGTTAAGCCCCTTGGCGTGGCTCGCCCATGAAAGTCTCTATTGGTCGCTATGGCCGGTACGCTGGTTAGCGAGTTTTGAGTGGATGGCGATTGAAGTCAGTGCCATGCCAGTGGGGTGGTTGGCGCTGGGCTTGGTCGGTGTATTGGCGTCTTTGATGTTACCGCCTTCAGGTTGGCGTTGGTCGGGCTATTTGTTGATGTTGCCAGGCTTACTCTATCGCCCGTCCGAACCGGCACATGGGGCGTGGCAATTGACAGTGCTAGATGTCGGGCAGGGCGGTGCAGCGTTGCTGCGCACAAAGTCGCAGACACTGCTGTTTGATACCGGATGGCGCTTTGGTGAGGTC
>JAWOGG010000079.1:0-13397 GCA_046497085.1 Orrella sp. | reverse complement strand
CTGAGGCCTATTTGAAAGAGGCCATGGAAGACGCTACTTTAGTGGCGATTCGCGCACAGGAACAAGCCGGACTAGACATCATTACCGACGGTGAGATTCGTCGCGAGAGCTATTCCAATCGAATTGCTACCGCACTGGCTGGCGTGGATATCGACAACCCGGGTGAAGCATTAGACCGTTCCGGTCATCCTAATCCCGTGCCCCGCATCGTTGGCAAAATCCGTCGTGTTAGCCCTATTGAAGTGGAAGACTTGTTGTTTTTGAAGGCCAACACAGACCGCAAGATAAAAATCACGGTGCCTGGCCCATTCACCATGCTTCAACAGGCTCAAAATGATTTTTACGAGTCAGAAGAGGCAGCGGCAATGGATTATGCCGCAGCACTCAATGAGGAAATCAAAGACTTATTCGCACAAGGTGCCGATATCGTTCAGGTTGACGAGCCTTATATGCAGGCACGACCAGAGAAAGCAAGACAATACGGTATCCGAGCGTTAAACCGAGCCCTTGAAGGCGTTGAGGGCACCACGGCGGTTCACATTTGTTTTGGTTATGCCGCCATCATTCATGAGCGACCCACCGGTTACAACTTTTTGCCGGAGTTGTCACAGTGCAATTGCAACCAAGTCTCGATTGAAACTGCCCAATCTGAACTTGATTGTTCTGTTTTACCTGAGCTCGGTGGCAAGCAAATCATGGTGGGTTGCTTGGACTTGAGCAACCTTGATGTTGAGCTACCCGAAACCATCGTATACCGCATCAAAAAAGCGCTGAAATTTATCAAGCCAGAGCAGGTCATTCTTGCGCCAGACTGCGGTATGAAATATCTGCCAAGGGAGGTCGCAGACGGCAAACTCAAAGCGATGGTGAAAGCGGCGCAAATGCTACGGTCTGAGTATCAATAATTGACTGAGTGCTTACGCATAGACCCAGATGTTGGCAGGTGGGATATTGCGTAGCACCTGTTTGAACTTGGTCTCTTGCGTAAACCCGCAGTCGGCGAATGGTGATTTAGGGCCGTAGGAATAGGTCACTAACTTATTAATGATGCCGGCGCGGTAGCTTAAGGCGATGGCGTTTTTAATAGCACTCGAATGCGGATTGTTCAGAAGCGGAATCGAAGACACCACTGAAACCGGTGTGCGTTGTTGCTCCAGAAAGTCCTCGGCTGACACATTGAGAACGGTCGCTTGCGGATATCGTTCCTGCAGTAATTGACAAAACGCTTGATCGGTTTCGACCAAAGTCAGGTTTTCTGGGTGGAGCAATTCGGTGATTCGGCCAGTGCCGGGCCCGAACTCGACCACAGAGCAAGCGTGTTTGTCAGCGTGTGAGCCTGCTTTGGATGCTATTGGCGCCTCTAAAGCGTGGCGCATGGCAGCAGCCACTGCACCTGAGCAGGGCAAGACCGCACCTACTTGTCTCGGGTTTTTGATGAACTCATAAAGGAAAGCTGGCCAGGAGGGCGTCGATAGGTTTTTGCGCCCATTAAGCAAAGGTTGTGAATCAGGCAAGAGCACCTCAGTTAAGGGTTGTGAAGACCATGCCGAGCGTAGGCTCCGACCGTAGGCTCGGCACACTGCGAAGAATTTTAGGGCATAAGAGGACTTGTGGCGAGTGGTGCCAAAGCGCAACCAAACCAAGTGTGCCAGCGTTGGAGACGGTAGCGGCTTTGTTCTGCACCCAGACACGCTTAAGTGTCGATGTGACGCTTACGAACAATTAGCTTTTCTAATTCCAGTATCAACAGCACGCAGACGCCAATGGCTGACACCAAAAGAAGCTGTGCGAAAGAAAGTGACTGTGTTGAGAAGATATTTTGTGCCAACGGCAAATAAGTGAAAGCCAGCTGTAGAGTGACAACGAATGCAACAGCCGCTAAGACACGCGGCGTGCCTTTGACGCCCTGCCAATGAAACGAAGGCGTTTTAAGAAATCTCACGCTAAAGAGGTAAAAAACCTCCATGCTGACCAGTGCGTTGACAGCCATGGTCCTAGCCACGTCTGTAGATCCGCCTGTTTGCAGTGTCCAGTGAAAAACTGCAAAAATGCCTGCTAAAAAAAGCAGTGACACAAATGCGATTCGCCACAACAAAAAAGCCGACAGTAGGGGACTCGATCGGGGTCGCGGTGCGCGCGCCATGATGTCTGGTTCAGAAGGCTCGAACGCCAACACCATGCCCAAACCAATAGCGCTCACCATGTTCACCCAGAGAATTTGCAAAGGCGTGATGGGTAAAGTGGCACCAATAAGGATGGCGACCGCGATGGCGATTGACTCCCCGCCGTTGATAGGGAGCAAAAAGGCGATTGCCTTCTTCAAGTTGTCATAGATTGTTCGTCCTTCTTTGACAGCGCTCACGATTGAAGCGAAATTGTCATCTGCCAACACGATTTCGGCGGCCTGTTTGGCCGCTTCAGTGCCTTTTTTGCCCATGGCAATACCGATATCAGCCTGTTTAAGTGCAGGTGCGTCGTTCACGCCATCGCCAGTCATGGCAACGGTATGGCCATTGGATTGGAGGGCTTTGACCAAGCGGATTTTGTGTTCAGGGCTAGAGCGAGCAAACACATCGGTGTCATTGACGACTTTTTCTAACTCTTCATCAGACAACGATTCGATTTCATGGCCAGTTAAAGCGGTCTGACCCTTGCGAGCAAGGCCTAGTTCGAGAGCGATGGCCAAGGCAGTACCCGCGTGATCGCCCGTGATCATCTTGACCGAAATGCCGGCCTGCTGACAGAGTTTGACGGATTCAATGGCCTCCTGTCTCGGGGGATCCACAATGCCAGCCAGTCCAATCAGCGTCAAACCGCTGATATCTTTGTGTAGCGTGTCTTTAGAAAAGTTCTGCACGTGGGGTTTGATCGCGAAAGCAAGTACCCGTCGACCCGCCTGGGCTTGCGCTTCGATGGCGCGTAACCAAGTGTCCTTTTCAAAAGGTGTTTGCTTACCATCGGGCGTCATTTGTTGATCAACGAGATCGAGGATTTTCTCAGGGGCGCCTTTCACCAATACAAACCCATCTTTGCTAGGGTCGTCACCGACTGCCACGTGTGCAGTAGCCATAAAACGGTGTGCCGACTCGAATGGCACCACGCCGATTCGTGGGAACTGTTTTTGACAGTCGCTATGATCAAGTCCTAGCTTTGCACTTAAGGAGAGTAAGGCAGCTTCTGTCGGATCACCGCTCGCCATCCAGTCACCGGCTTTGTTCTGGTGCAGGGCTGCATCGTTGCATAGGGCACTGATGAGGCCCAGCCATTGGCTGGCGGTGACAATATCTGCTAGCTTCGTGGGTAAGCCGTCGGCTGTTAATGACCGATCATTTGAATCAGTGATTTCTCCTGTTGGCTCATAGCCACTGCCAGTGACTGTCAATGACTGATCGCTAAAGCAAACGCTTTGAACTGTCATTTCGTTACGAGTCAGCGTGCCTGTCTTGTCTGAGCAAATGACCGTGACTGCGCCCAAAGTCTCGACAGCGGGTAGGCGGCGCACCACCGCTTGGCGTTTGGCCATCCGTTGGACCCCAAGCGCCAGAGTGATGGTCAGAATGGCGGGAAGACCTTCTGGAATGGCGGCGACGGCTAGGCCAACCACCGCCATCAACATGTCTGCGCCGCTTAGCTGTTGTACCCAAAAGCCATAGGCGAACAACAATATTGCGCCCAGAAGAATAGTGATGGTTAACCAGCGTGCAAACTGATCCATACGCTCAATGAGCGGCGTCTTCGCCATTTCGACTGATTCGATCATGCGTCCGATACGACCCATCTCGGTTCGCATACCTGTGCTCACGACAATCGCTTGGGCCTGCCCTTGAGTCACTAAGGTTCCCGCATAACCCATTGAAAATCGATCGCCCAGAGAGGCGTCAGTTTTGACGGCATCAATTGACTTTTGAACGGGGACGGACTCGCCTGTTAAGGGTGATTCGTCCACTTGTAAGCTACTGGTATCAAACCAACGCAAATCCGCTGGCAAATGATCGCCAGAGGAAACCTGCACCACATCACCTGGCACCAAAACATGAGCGGGTAGTGTTTGCAACCGGCCGTCTCGACGGACTTGGGCCTTTGGGGCCAGCAGTTTGCGGATCGCTTGTAAAGACTGCTCAGCTTTCCCTTCCTGGTAGAGCCCGATACCGACATTCAACACAACCACGGCCAAAATAACAATCGCGTCCACCACGTGACCGATCAGCATGGTGATGGCTGCCGCCGCTAGTAGAACGTAAATCAGTAAGCTGTTGACTTGAGTCAGCAGTCGTTTGAACCAACCGCTTGATTTAGCGACTTCGTAAGTGTTTTCACCGTAAAGGTTTTGTCTTTCAGTCACTTCCTCAGCCGAAAGACCCGCAGTCGTCGTGGTGAGTAGGGCTTTTACTTCGTCTGTGCTCAAGGCGTGCCACGTTTGATCGTGGTTTTTGCCAGATGGGTTTGGCTGGTTGGTTGACAGATTTTTTGTTTCTTCGTCACTGGCCATATCTGTTGCCCAAGTCCTTAGCGATCTATTTCAGTGAATGATGAGCCTTTGTGGCGATCTGTTGGATCACGTCACCCGCTTTGGGGATGTCATGAATCAGGCCTGTCGCTTCACCCACTGTGACGTGGGCTCTGGTGTAATCCTCATGAGCCACGCCTTCTATATAGTCTTGCCGGGCATGGTCTGGGTAATGCCTAAGTTCGGCTAATTGATGTTCCCACTGCCGATGAATGTCGTTGCGTAGCGCTCGAAAATCGAAAGGGGCCGGCCAATCGATGCCTCTCAAAACATCAAACACACTAGAGCGCACGGTTTGATCGCCGTCAGCGGCGACCGCTTGGACTTTGGCACCGTTTGGAGCCAAGCATTCCTGTGTCACCCATAGTCTAGACCCAACCAAAGCACCGTCTGCTCCTAAAGCTCTGGCGGCCGCTAGCCCGCGACCGTCGGCAATGCCACCGGCGGCTAGTAACAATGCACTGGGGGCATGGTTGGCTAACCAATCAGCCACTTCGGGTACCAGAGTAAACGTTCCGCGCGAATATGGGTTGCTCATGCCGTGCCCACCGGCTTCGGCTCCTTGCGCCACGATAACGCTGGCACCCGCTTCGATGGCAATTGGTAGCTGCTCTAATCTTTGTACTTGGCAAATCAAAGGTATGTTTTTACTCAAAATTCTTGCGGTAAATGGCCGTTGATCGCCGAAGGAAAGCATGACGGCCGAGGGTTTCTGGGTTTGGTCTAGCACCCAGTCAAGCGCGCTAGCGTCTGTGCCTAGTTTCCAAGTAATAAATCCAATACCCAAGCGGTGATGAGCTGTGGGATCGCACAAATCAAAGGCTTTGGTGTACTCCGTTTCGAGCCAGGGCAGATCGCCGTAGCCACCGCCAACCAAACCGAGGGCGCCGGCATTCGCGCAAGCAGCCGCTAGGGCACCGCCCGCGGCACCCGCCATAGGAGCCAACGCAATCGGATGTTTGAGTGCAAACTGTTGCGTAAACCGTGAAAGAATCTGGTTTGGTTCGCTCATTGGTGCTTCCAATTGGTGCTTCCAATTTTTGAGATCTCAATTTACAGCATACAGAAAAAAAAGGCCCCCTTTAAAGGGGGCCTTTTTAGGTGACATCAACAGGTGATTTAGCCAAACGGCAACCAAAGCACCAAACTAGGGAAGACCGTGAATAGCACGATCGCTAAACCTAAGATAAAGAAGAAAGGCATAGACCCACGAGCCACCGTCATGAGCGAAATGCCGGGCGATAGGCCTTGAATGACAAATAAATTCAAGCCTACCGGTGGCGTGATCACCGCCATTTCAGTCACAATCGCCATCACAATGCCAAACCAGATCGGATCGTAGTTGTATGTGTTGATAATGGGTAGTAACAATGGCGTGGCAATCAAAATCACCGAAACCACGTCAAGGAACATGCCCATGACGATCAACACCACAAAGATCGCTATCAGTACAGTGATTTCAGAAAACCCTTGCTCGGCAATCCAACCCACCAGTTCTTGTGGCAAGCGCAAGCGGGTCAGTAGGTAGCCAAACACTAGGGCACTGGAAAGAATGGCTAAGATCATGCCTGAGGTATAGACAGACTCGCGCACAATGTGTCGCAACGTAGCAAAGCTCAGTTTTTTCTTGTAGCCGGCAATCAGCAGTGAGCCCACACATCCAATGGCAGCGGATTCGGTGGGTGTGGCAATGCCAAAGTAAATAGAACCCAATACCGCAGCCACCAACAGCAGAGCAGGAATGGTGACCAACCAAGGGTTGCTAGCGTCTCCTATTTCTTTCTCTAGATCAGCCAGATTGACCGAGGGCATGGAGTCAGGCTTAAGCCAGCCAATAATCAAAATGTAGGCTGCCATCATGAGCGCGATGATAATGCCGGGGATAATGGCTGCAATGAACAGCGTCCCAACAGATTCGCCAGCCACCAAGCCGTACAAAATAAGGCCAACGCTTGGAGGTATCAAAAGAGCCAAACTTCCTGCTGAGGCCACAACACCTGTGGCGATGTGCTTGTCGTATCCTGCGCGGAGCATTTCAGGAATAGCGAACTTACCAATGGTTGCAGCGCCTGCCAACGACACGCCGCACATGGCACCGAAAATAGCGCAGGCACCGACACTGGCAAGAGCAAGCGAGCCCCGGACTTTGCGCAAGCTGATGCGTATCGCTCTGTAAATATCAGAGCCTAGCCCAGAGGCAAAGATGATTTCGCCCATCAGGATAAACAACGGTACAGCCACGAGCGTGAAATTGCTCATGCGGTCAAACATCACACCGGTGACTGCCGATAGACCGCCGGTGCCCTGATGCAGCACAATACCAACAAGGCTGCTAACACCAAGCGTGACAAAAATTGGTAAACCAACAGCCATCAGGGCAAACAACATGCCCAAGACAACCACGGTAATTTGAACGTTATCCATGTTGCGCACCCTCGGCATTCAGTGTTTTAGCGGTTTGAATTGCTTCGTCAAAGGCGCTAAGCGCGAGTGAGAGAAATCCAACCGGAATAATGGCGTAAGCCACACCAAGTGGGAAGGCGAGCAGTGAAGAGGAACGTGCATCACTTTCAAATGCTGAGATAGCCATGGTAATGCCGTAGTACACGACGACTAATGCAAAAAGCGATGTCAGAACACGACCAAAAATTTTGAGTTTGGCTTGTGTTTTCGGGGAAAGACGCATCGTCAGGGCGTCTACATTGACGTGACGGTCTTTGTTCAAAATCACTGCCAAGGGCAAGATACCAATCGACACCAAGAAATATTCGGTCAGTTCCAGTGAATATTGCGTGGGACTGCCAAACACATAGCGGCTGATGACTTCGTACACGACAATCAACAGCATGGCCGATAAGGCCAGCTCACAGGCGCCAAAGCATATCCGTGCATAAACACGACATAGTTTAGAAAACATGCTGATTCATCCAAAACTGTCCCGCTCGTGACCGAGCGGGACAGGGCTGCAAAAGGTTTTTATAAGGGACTAAGTAAAGCGGCGCAGGTTACTGATTTTTTTGCGCAAAGTCGATGTATTTTTCAGCGGCTGGCACTTGCGTTTTCCACCAGTCATACACCGGAGACACCACTTTAGCGAATTCCTTTAGCTCAGAGTCGGTAGCGACGTAGTAGTCAACACCGTTTTCTTCGAATAAAGGCTTTGCATCAGCCAAGTATTGGTTCAAGATCTTAAGCTGCTCTTCGCTGCGCTCATTGGCAGCATCTTGAACGATCTTTTGCAGATCAGGTGGCAACTTGTTCCAGGTGTCCATATTGATCGACAAATAGGTGGTGAAATACGACATGTTCACGACTGTTAGGTTGTCGAGCACTTCGTATAGTTTGCGGCCAATGCCGGTCAGCAAAGGACGAGCAGTCGCATCAATCGTGCCGCGTTGCAAGGCGATATACAAATCGCTTGAACTCATCGACGTTGGTGCAGCACCGATCAATTCCATTGCTTTACTAGCAGCGGTTCCGCTAACGGCGATTTTCTTGCCTGCCAAATCGGCTGGCTTGCGAACTTTAAAACCCTTGCCATAAAACTGGTAAGGACCGCCCGCAGCAACGTTTAGCACTTTAACGTTACGCTCGGCCATGGCTTGATTAATGCCTAGGTCAAACAATCCGGCGTCCAAGGTTTTTTGGATGGCAGTGGGGCTTGGCCACAGGAAAGGCATACTTGAAATGCCGAGCTCAGGAATCAGGCCCGTGTTGTATGTGTCCAGTGGCGATGCCAGATCGATGTCGCCGCGCTCAAGTGCGCCCATTTCTTCTTTGCCACCGAACAATTGAGCCGAGTGAAACAGTTCGACTTCGATACGACCGTTTGAGCGCTCTTGCACTTTCTTTGCAAAGCTCACGATTGGGTCGTAGAGGTAGGTGTATGTGGTTGGCCAATAGGTAGAGAAGGTCAACTTGAATTCAGGTTTAGCCATCGCGGAGCCGGGCAAAATGCCGGCGGCGATTACAGCTGCACCAATCGACTTGATAATAGTTTTAAATTTCATTGGAAGAGTCTCCATCGTCCGGATTGTGTTTTGCTGGCGAATTTCGCTGCATTTGCCAGAGCACGCAACAGTTACATTATTTAACAAATCCGTCAATCGGGCTAACGCTTATATAGGCGCTCTTGACTGTTATAGCGCCTTGCTATCCACCTGCCCGAGAACTAAGAAAGACCCTCAGCCAACTAAGAATAATGCGCATGAAAACCAGTAATAGCCGACCACCTCAAAACCGCATGGCCGGCATCAGACTCAGATAACGCCGTCTTTCTTTAACTCGGCAAGCTCGTCTTCACTAAGACCGAGCTCGCTGTAGATGTCGAGGTTATGTTGCCCCCTTTCAGGCGCAGGCCGGAACTTAGGCAGCTTAGAGCGGCTTAATTTGATGGCTTGACCCACTAATTTGACGTCACCAAGTTTCGGATGATCCACGGGTTGAGCCATTTCCAAGTGTTGCACTTGGGGATCTTCCATGGTCTGTTGCATGTTCAAAATAGGTCCACAGGGCACACCTGCTAGGTTCATTTTTTGGATCCAGTGCTCGGTGGTCTGTGTCTGCGTCCGTTCGTTTAGCGCTGCGTTGAGCGCTGGGCGGTTTTTGCCGCGTAACGGCACGGATTTAAAGCGCTCATCAGAAATCAGTGCTTCTGCACCAATGACCTCACAAAGCTTTACAAACATGTCATTACCCATGGCCGCAATGTTCATGTAACCGTCGGCTGTTTTGAAAACGCCGGTAGGTGCGCTCGTTGGGTGATCGTTGCCACTTTGCCCCGGAATCTCGCCGTTCATTAGCCAGCGCATGGCCTGAAAGTCCATCATCCAAACTTGCGATTGAAGTAAAGACGTGTGTATCCATTGGCCTTCGCCTGACTCTTCTCGTTCCAGCAAGGCAATCAGCGTTCCGATTGCGCAAAAAAGACCAGAGGTTAAATCGGCTACTGGGATGCCAGCACGCATCGGTCCACGGCCAGGTTCGCCTGTTACTGACATTAAGCCACCGATGCCCTGGGCAATCTGATCCAAGCCTGGACGGGCTTTGTATGGCCCGTCCTGCCCAAACCCCGAAACAGAGGCCAACACGATGCGAGGGTTAACCTTTTTAAGCGACACGTAGTCAATGCCCAATTTGTCTTTCACGTTGGGTCGGTAGTTTTCAACGACGACATCAGCCTTTTTGACCAGCGATAAAAAAAGGGCTTTGCCTTTTGGGTCTTTCAAATTGAGCGTGATACTACGTTTGTTGCGATGCGTGTTTTGATAGTCAGCGAATTGAGCTGAGCCACCCGGTTTATCATCAGCTTCTTCGCCCGGCTGCTCAATCTTTATGACGTTGGCACCCCAGTCGGCGAACTGCCTGACAGCGGCAGGCCCCGATCTCACCCGGGTAAGGTCAAGTACTGTAAAACGACTCAGTGGGCCTTTGATGCTCATCATGTCTCTCCGTTGTTTGTTAGCGCTCATGAACGCGAGTGCGCAAAAAAGCACGTTTTGATGATGTCGGTTCCATTTTATTTTTTCAGCTTACATCGTGAGACAAGGGTGTTGTCTAGATATTTTTCTGCGTCCTGCCGCACATCATTAGAGCGGCTAGGGGTTAGACTTAAACAGAGTTTTGCAAGATTCAAATAGGAGCTCAGATGAGTCAGTCAGCCTCAATTAAAAAAATCGTCACATGGCAAGAAGAGATTTACATCGCTAATGATGTTCTGACGGGGGAGTCGACCCGCCGGGCTTGGGCAGGGGCTGTGATTCAGAACATGGCAACTGGCTTGGATGACATGTCCGATTTGACCGCGCTTGGCCAAGAGTTGGGCGAGCAATTGAGCGAGCGGCTACTTAAGTTGATCGATCCATCAGCGGATCAGCCCTTGGCTTACGGTAAGAGTGCCATCGTTGGAGCGGCCGGTTTGTTAGAGCATGGCGCTGCTGTTCTACACCCAAAATTGGGCAAACCATTACGCGATCGCATTGGTCAAGGAAAATCGATCATCCCATCAACCGTGAAGCAAGCGGGCGTGGGAGCTTTTATTGATGTGCCGCTCCATGGTGCTGACAACGAGTGGGATTTTTCCATGCTGGACTCAGTGACGGCCATGATCCCTGGTGCGCCACTGAGCGATGAAATTGTGGTGATCGTCGCGCTCGCAAAAGGTGGGCGACCTTCGGCTCGCATCGGCATCAAGGAATAGTCCGTTCAAAGCAACCTTTGGATGCTCACCTGTTGGCTGTCTGCCAGAATTTTATTCACGTCAAATTTAAGTTTGCCCTGGGTTTGCAGCGCTGATGCGGCGGTTGCGCTAGCCATGCAAAGGGCTTGATCTAGCGGCTGGTCCTGAGAAATTGCCCAAATAAATCCGGCGGCAAAGCTGTCACCTGCTCCTACAGTACTGGTCACTTTGACTGGCAGTGCATTGGCCGCTAACGCTTCGTTGCTATCAACGACGATCGCCCCTTTGGCGCCAAGAGAGAGCGCAACAATGTGTGTTTGACCGCTTGAGACAAAGTGTTGGGCAGCAGTGACGCATTCGGCGTTGTCTTTAAATGTTTGCCCAGTCAGCCACTCGAACTCTGTCAAACTAGGTTTGATGACGTCTATGCGCGCATCGAGGACGTGCTTTAGCGGTGGGCCAGCAACGTCCACTAGAAACTTAAGATCTGGGCGTTGAGCCCGCGCGCTTTGGATGACTTGAGCATAGAACGAGTCGGGTGCACCAGGCGGTAGATTACCGCTGAGTACCAGCCACTTAGATGGCAGGTTGCTCATGATCCGGGTGTAGATGTTGTCGATATCGCTGTTAGACAAGGTGGGACCAGGCAGGATAAAGCGGTATTCACGCCCGGTTTCACGTTCGTAGACCGTAAAACATTGTCGGCTGGCAGGTTCGATGTCGACGACCAGATTTGGTAGCTTATCTAACAGAAGCTGTTGCGTTATTTCCTGACCTCGGTAGCCTCCAGCCGTCAGCAACGCTAGACAATTCGCACCTAGCGAGTGCAAGACCTGTGCCACGTTGATGCCACCCCCACCCACTTGCTCGATTTCTTGATCGCACCGCAACTTTTCGCGGTCAATTAACCTATCGATCGATGTGGCGACATCTAGTGTTGGATTTAGGGTGACCGTCAAAAAATCGTGCATGGTGCGTCATTACCTTGTTCATTTAATACTGAGGCAATGGTAAGCACGCTCAATCACATGTGTGCAGCCTGCGCCTGTTCTTTAGCCAGTGTGCGCTGGCGTAAAAGAACACGGAACGAGCTGAAGAGCGACCAAGCCAAAATACTGACGGCAATGATCAGTAACCACATGCTGATGGGACGATCGACAAATGTTGACACATCGCCTCGCGAAAGCAGTAATGCTCGCCTCAGGTTTTCTTCTAATAAAGGACCGAGAATAAACCCTAAAAGCAATGGCGCAGCCTCAAAACGCAGTAATGACATCGCGTAACCAATGATTCCGATGATGGCAACCAGATAAAGGTCGAAAGTATTGTTGTTGACGCTGTAGACCCCCATCATGATGAAGACCAGAATGGCAGGGTAAAGAATGCGGTAAGGGATATTCAGTAACGATACCCACATGCCGATCAGTGGGATGTTGAGCACAAGCAGTAAAACGTTGCCAATCAAAAAGCTAACGATCAACCCCCAAAACAAAGCCGGTTGTTCTGACATCAGCATGGGACCTGGCTGGATACCGTGAATGATTAAGGCGCCAAGCATGATGGCCATGGTTGCGCTGCCAGGAATACCTAATGTCAGTGTCGGGATGAAAGCCGTTTGTGCCGCGGCATTATTGGCGGCCTCTGGCGCGGTAATGCCCTCAATCGCCCCTTTACCAAATCGAGTAGGATCTTTGGCGGTTTTCTTCTCTACGGCATAAGCGATAAACGATGCAATCGAGGCGCCCGTCCCGGGAAGTGCACCAAAGAAACCACCAATACCGGCGCCACGTACGATCGGTAAGGTGCTGCTTTTGACGTCGGCTTTGCTAGGCATCATGGATCGCATGGTGATTTTTTCTGAGATTTTGCCGTCGCGTTTGATGGTGATGCTATTGATGATTTCTGAGATACCGAAAAGTCCCATGGCTAATCCGACCAAACTGATGCCGTCCATCATTTCGGCAATGCCAAAATCAAAGCGCGGTATGCCTGAATTGATGTCAGTACCGACGGTACCAAGCAACAACCCAAATACCACCATGGCCATCCCTTTTGCGGGGGATCCAGATGCCAGCGTCGAGGCCGAAATAAGCCCGAGCACCATCAGTGAAAAATATTCTGCTGGGCCGAATTTCAGGCCAATTTCGACAATGGCTGGAGAAAATAAAATCAAAGCGACAACACCGGTCAAGCCGCCGCCCAGTGACGCAATGGTTGTCATGAACAATGCCACCCCAGCTCTGCCTTGTTTGGCCATTGGGTGACCGTCCAAGCAGGTCACAGCATTGGCTGCGGTGCCTGGTAGATTTAACAAAATAGACGCGGTCGAACCACCATACTCAGCGCCGTAATAGACCCCAGCTAACATCACAATGGCTGCGGTCGGCTCAATGTGATAAGTGATTGGAAGCAGGAGTGAGATGGCCGCCAAAGGGCCTATACCCGGCAACACACCAATAAAGGTGCCTAGAAAAACACCAAAAAAACAGTACATCAAGATCTCTGGCTGCATAGCCGACTCGAGACCGAGTAAGAGGCTGTCTAAAATATCCATGTGGGTTTACCGCTCGCTGTGATTGGTTTTGAGGTGATCTTTTTGTTGGTTCAATGTCGATCGACTTAATAAGACCAAGGCCAGAGGGGAATGAGCATCCCTAGCCCAAAACCAAAAATCAGATAAGTAATGGCTGCGACACTGACCGACAAGATCAA
>JAWOGG010000003.1:0-6546 GCA_046497085.1 Orrella sp. | reverse complement strand
CTACGCTGGTAGAAACTTTGCGCCAGTCATGGCCATGGCTGCCAAACTGACCGTCGCCCAAGTGGATCGAATCGTAAATGTCGGCGATATCGCACCAGAATTTGTTATGACGCCTGGTATTTTTGTGCAAAGAGTGATTGAGTGTGACCATGTCCCCCTTAACCCGTGATCAACTGCCCCGTGTCGTGGCAAACAACATCCCATCGAACAGTTACGTCAATCTAGGCATTGGCATGCCAACCCTAGTAGCACCGTTTTTGAAACCTGAGCAAGGCGTTGTTTTGCACAGTGAAAACGGCATCCTGGGCATGACAGGTTTGCCAGAAGGCCAAGCGCCTGATGTGGATCTCATCAATGCCAGCCGAGGCGCCGTTGCCTTAACGCCAGGCGCCTCCATCAGCGACCACGTGGTGTCATTCACAATGATCCGCGGCGGTCATTTGGACGTCACGATCTTGGGTGGATTCCAAGTCGCACCCAACGGTGACTTGGCCAATTGGGATACGGGTGAACCCGATGCTATTCCAGCCGTTGGTGGCGCCATGGATCTTGTGGTCGGCGCCAAACAAGTCTTTGTCATGATGCAGCACGTGGACAAAACAGGTCGCCCCAAACTCGTTGAACAGTGCAGTTACCCGCTCACAGGGGTTGGCGTGGTGACTCGCGTCTTTACCGATCTCGCCATCTTGGATGTCACTGACAACCGCTTCGTGGTTCGCGCCATGGTTGAGGGTACGGATCTGCAAACACTACAAGCGAAGTCTGACGCACCGTTGTCGATAGCACCCGATTGCTGGATTATTGAGCCAACAGCGATAGATACCCCACCTACTTGAAAGGTTAGGCCTGGAGACGAAGCTCAATCGCAATAAGCGGGGTGGCATTCTTACCTTGCTCGATTAATTGCTCGTGATTTGTCACGATAAGAGCAAGCTCGTAAAGGTAATTCACCACGAACCCAAATCTTTACTCCAAACTGCGAGCGCTGCGATCTTCACCCGGGTTGATACGCTCAAGTATCGCACCATTATCAAGATGAAACCCCGCCACAAGGTCACTAGTATGGGACCCCGTCCATCGGCTGAAAGACACTGGGGTAGACCTCACAACCCGCCCAACCCTAAAACTGCGACGGTGTGGGCGGCAAATTAGAGCCTCTCAAAATCGTCAAAAGTCGGACAATAAAAAATTTGCAAGTATTTGCAAGTTTTGCTGTGCTGGTTAACGTTAAATTGGAAATATCAATACATAGTCCTGTCATCAACCGTTTAACGTTGAGACCACCAAGCCACACATTAGCCTTTCCAGAAACTGGGCATTGGAAAGCTGGCGTTACAGCTAATCGAAATCACCCATCCCTCAAATAGTTTTACGGATAAGGAATTCTCATGAGAACAATGAAAACGTTTTTTTCTATTGCACTGGCATCAGTTGCATTGACATTGACCGGCGGCATTCATGCCAGCGAAAAAGTTAAAACGTCGATGACTGGTGGCGACTTTACTTTAGTGAATGCCAAAGGCGAAACCGTTGACCAAAGTATTTTGGAAGACCGTCTAACCCTGGTTTATTTTGGCTACACCAGTTGCTTGATGCAATGTCCCCCAACGTGGATAACGCTTGATGCTGTCATGAACGAATTGGGACCGAAAAACAAAGACCTTCAAGTGCTTTTTGTTTCAATTGATCCTGCGCGTGACACGGTCGCGAACATCGCTGAATGGCAAAAAACATGGCCTAATTTGACCATTTTGACAGGTTCACAGGAGCAGATTGAGCACATGGCCCACAGCGCATTTCATATTTTTTACGCCAAGAAGCCGATGCACGCCATGCCGTTTGCCAAAGATGAAATGATGCGTATTTTTAAAAAATACGAAAACGACAAACGCGTCAAATGGGATGCCAACAAACCTGAAAACTATTACATGATGGATCACACGACCCAAGTTTTTTTGAAGGGTCGGGATGGCAAGTACATCACTCACTTTGAACGTGAAGAGCCAACTCAGGTATATATTGATGTCATTAGTAAGCAGTAAAGTTTCGACGAACTGATCTGACTGCCAACAAAAGCACCGATGCACGACCAACCTTTATCCGTTTGATCAGTTTTTGAGTTTTACGCTCAAATGGTGACATGAACAAGTGGATAAAGGTTTCTGGTTTTAACGTTTCACTCGGTGCCTACAATCGGACGACGGCATCAACTCACCGGCCGATTTGCAAGGCAATCGCAGCGGCACCCGCGAATATTCCAACACATTGTCAGTAGTTGTTCGCCACAAGAGCTAAAGCGAAGTTGACTCAAGCCGAGTTAGCGAAGCGCATGGGTACAACGCAGTCCGTTGTCGCACGAATTGAAAGCGGCAGAACATTACCGAGCATCAAAACCCTGTACAGCTATGCAAAGGCGGTCGGCGCCAAGCCAACCATCAGGCTAGATCAAATTTAAGTTTAAGTTCTTATCACCAGCGGCAATGGTCAAGCTTGACTAGAGCAGGCCACCCTCCATGGTCGATACGCGCACCTTACGTGTAGATTGGACACAGGCTCCCTGCTGCTCAATGCCTTGGATGCGTATTTCACCGCGAGCATGACACGCTTAAATGATTACCACCTATTGACTGTCATGTATGTCCGAGGTCTTATTTATACTTGTGTGCTCACCTTCCAAAGCCTAGTTACTCATCATGATCAAAATTAAATACACCACTTTGATGTTTTTGATTGGACTGCTAATCGCTTCAGGCGTGTTCGCTCGCTCGGGTGTTGCAACGTATTACGAAGCCGCAACTTACGGGTTAGAGACTGTCGTTTCTCGAGATGAAAAACGACCATTGGATAAAGCGTTCGATCTATTGAACGACGGCGAATTCATCAAAGCCACGAAGGTATTTCAAAGCCTTGCCAGGGTAAACAAAAATATCGAGCCATTCTGGCAATCTTCGATGTATCTGGCTTATGCGCACTCGGATCTTTGTAAAAGATTGTGGTTGGAAAGTATCAATCAAGGGCTAGATAACGTTCTAGCCCTTGAAGAAATCCGATACCTGATGCCGCTTAATGAACAGGCTGAATGCATTACAAAGGTGGCCAAAGCATTCATGAGGTTGAGGTCGCCAACACCCTTCCAATTGAAATGGTTTTGGGAACGATTACCAGAGGCGGCCAGATACTACTCCCCTGCTGCTACGACGTTAGCAGATGCTTACCACGATGGTTTCGGTGATCAACGCGATCTTTTAAAATCGGTTCAGTGGTACAAAGCAGCGCTGATTGACGATCAATCGTTGTCTACTTATCAAAGATTTGCAAATGCAATGGACTTGTCTGAAGTACTGACAGAGCTTGCACAAGAACAGCAGGCCGTCAATCCATTGAACGCTCTAGAATTATTTTCTGAGAGCTTCGCTTACGCCTTTTGGGCCTACAGTAGAGATGTCGAAATTACTGAAAAAGTTGCCGCTGAAGCGACCTCTGCACTCAGCGAAAAGGACCGGCGCCGCATCATTGAACGAGTGCGGCAATGTCTTGATCAGCCCATCACACAATGTTATTTCTACTCGGCGCCTACTGTGGTTGGTTTGGAGACATTCATCCCACCTGAAATCCCACGTAACCGTATTTTGCAATGGTTGCTTGAAGGAAAAAGCGAATTGGCGTTTGAATCGGCTAAAGAAAACGCACAGCTTAACCGGCCGTTTGGTTGGGCCGAACAGTTGTATACGGCTTTATCGACAGAACAATATGATGAGGCGTTGTTCCGTCTGAGCTACCTATCATTTCAGGGCAATGGTTTGGATAATCAATTGCTGTCTTCAGTCGCGCAGCAAATGGACTCCGCAAAAAGCGCTAAAAAAGTGATGTTGCATGCCGCTGCTGCGACCTTGTCAAACAGAGAAGTTGATGAAGCAACCGCCACGCGCGCTATCGATTATCTTGATCGTTACGTCAACGAAGCCACGGCACAAGAGTTGCTCTATTTAAGCCAAGTCTTTAGTCGTCCATTGACGCCAGCCTATGATATCGACAAAGCCATCCATTTGGCCGCTCAAGCCTATGCAATACAGCCTAAGCGAGCTGTGGCTCTTCACATGGACCGCTTGTTGGGTATGAAGGCTGAAAAAGAGCGGGAAGAAGAACGCCAAGCTTGGCTGCTCATTGCCCTAGGGTTCGAAGTCGAATACTTGCCCGGGGTGTTAGAAGCATTTGACGAAGAAAAAGCTTCAGAAGCGGCTAAAAAATTGGCCGCTCAATGCCAAAGCGCAGGCTTAACCCGCTGCGATCTGAACGACAGTGCTTTATCCCTATACGACCAAGCATGGCCAACAACCTTAGAGTTGGATTGGACAGAAATGGCGGGCACCGATATCAACGATCGCCTGCAACAAGCGTTAGGACAATACGTCTCCGTTTCAGACTCAGACCGAATGGTCGCGCTAGATAAGTTTATGCGACTTTACGATGCGCCTGTGTTTGTGGCGCCAATGGCGTCTGACATGCAACGCACAGGCGATGTTTCAATTTTAGCGATGCGCTATACCCTGTTAGCAGGGGCGCTCGGCAAAGGCGGGGATTGGTCGCAAGAGGTTGTTTCACAGGCAGCGAGTTTAGATCAGCAGACTAACCTGACACGACTGCATCAGAACGTTGGCAAGGCCTATTCGAAGGCAGCCGAAGACCTCCTGTCAGGGTTTCCAGTCGCTAACGAACGACTAGCCATACTCTTTTACGATAAAGCCGCAATGACCCACCCAATTTTTGCCATTCTGTTCGCGGATTTGTTGATGGATGGCACGTCGCTGAAAAAAAAACAATCAAAAGGCGCTCGAACTTAACGAATATGCTTTACAGCAAGGGTTTGAATCCCTGGTGCCTGATTTGCCTGGCTACCTTATGAAAATGACGGACATCAAAAATCACCGTGTTAAAGCCTATAGCTACGCTTTGATGGATAATCAAACTTCATTAAAGAAAGATAAGGATGTTGAAGGCTTCGCGAGTGGCTTATCCGTAAAGGAGAAATCGCAAGCTCAGCAATGGGCGGATCAGTGTTTGGACAACGATTTTTACTTATGCGATATCTATGAGCCGAACAATTCACTGCTTTTTCTTCCGCAAATCGATGGGTTGTATCCGTAAGAATACGTCCGCCAAACTGTGTCGGTCAGTTAACAAGGTGGACGAACGCTTAACGTCCGTTGAAATCAAGTCTGGCTGCAGGTTGACGAGACGTTGACCCTGAAATCTTAGCAGCGAATAATGGATGCAGCCCAGGAGAAACCTAAGCCACTGGTTGCAATAATGGCGAGATCACCTTGTTTGAGCAGTCCTTGCCGATGGGCTAGTGCCATTGAAAAGAAAGCATCAGCAGGACCGATATGACCAAATTCAGACAGTGATACAAACGTATGATCCGTGGGCATTTCGATACTGGCCATGATCCCATCACGCAACGACTTTTTGATTTGATTCATGACGATGTATTGCATCTCTGACAAAGAATGGCCTGAGCGTTTGGCGGCCAATTTAATCACCGATACATATTCTTTCAAATAGACCTTGTTCACCAACTCGGCAAACTTTTCCGCATCAACACGCGAATAGTTTTTCTCCCATTGATTGAAGCCTGGCGTAATCGGCAATCGGGTGCCGCCGGCTTCGATCCGCAGCAGATCCGCGAGCTGGCCATCGGTGTGTTCAGCAAAACTAAGAAACTGAAAACGCGGGTGATTTTTTTTAAGGACCACAGCAGCGGCACCGTCGCCGAAATAAAGCAAAGGGTGGCACTCGGGAATTTGTGTTGAGACCACGCGGCTTAAGGTATCGGCACAAATCACAAGCGCGGTTTTGATCGACGCGTCACGATCCATCAACCCGCCGACGATATTGCACGCCAGGTTTCCACCTGCGCATCCATTTCGAACTTCAAAGGAATAGGCATGGTGACAGCCAAGATCACGCACGATAGCGCTTGATGGACACCAAAAGCGGTAGTCATAATCGCCTGCAGACACAAAAATCACCAGATCAATTTCTGGACCCGTGAGGCCGGCATCATCAATGGCCTCTTTGGCTGCGCTAAGTCCCATGGATAAAGGGTGTTCTGTGTCATCCGCGACATGAATATGTTCAAAACCAATGCCCTGGGTAAGCCGCTCAACAGGAATGTTCGCTTGCTCAGCCAACGCCTGGGCTGAGACGCGTCGCTTCGGTGCGTAAGTGCCAAAGCCGGCAATGCCCAGCGCAACGTGACCCCGGTGATGATCGAGAGGAGGTGTCATGGAGATCTCTAGTCTTTAAAAGGTTAGGGCGTCATTACGTTAAGCCGCAACAAGCTTACACCACGATATGCTAAGTAGTCAGAAGGCGTGTGACTTCATATGGGGCCGCCAACAAATCAGTCGTTATGAGCTAGCTAAACGGGCACGACATGCCTGCACTGTTTTGACCACATGGCTCACTGTCTGTTGACGAATCGGTAACTCGCTCGCCTGGTGAGCAATTAAATCCACTTGATCGAGCATCTGGTCAATCGTCTGG
>JAWOGG010000247.1:0-15805 GCA_046497085.1 Orrella sp. | reverse complement strand
TAAGCAGATAAATGGTGATTAAAGACAAGAACAGTACAGACGTGAACCAGGCCATCACCGTTGACAGGCGTTCGGCCCACCAAAACCCCAATTCAGCGGCTTTGGTCCAGGCCAGTGTCAAGCCTGCAACCCCCATGACAGAAGCAAACAGGCCGATAGGAAAGTGCGCTAGTGTTTTGTCAATCATCAGAGTGACTGCCTTTTAAAGTCTGACTCAAACCGTTTGCGACAAGATGTTGTTGCGTGCTGGTTTGAGCTTGCACTTCTGCGTGGGCATGGCGTAGAGCAGCAGGTACACAAATAGGCCGAATGTGGTGATTTGAATCACAGCTAAGAGTCCATAGAGTCCGCTGGCCAATGTGGATCCAATCAGTTCAGGGCCAAGCAACCCTTTGCTGACCAAAAACATGCCCAAGACAAAGAAGCCCACACCAGGACAGATCAATGAAAAACTTGCACCCTGAGGGGACTGTTGAACCAATGTCTGCCAACCGCCATGACGAGCAATTTTTGGGGTGGCGTATAAAAAGATCAAAACCTGAGCGATAAACAACACACCAAACATTAGCGTTACGACCCACGTATCTACGCTCAACCCGAAATGATGGTTTCCCGCCATGAGTAGACGGTAGGCGGCGATACCTAAAACAGTGAGAATGGGCACACCCATAAGCAGTGACCCAGTTGAAACCGCAGCTAAGGGTTGGTTGCTCAATTGATCTGTACGTGTACGAATGACATCGATGGCTGCGACAAAAGCAGCCGTTGCACTCACTAGAGCCAAAATCAGACCTAAGCTGTGCCAAAGGACAAACTCGCTCATTGCTGCCGAGGCTGAAAAGCCCACAGTGATCATCCCCAAGGCAAACGCCGCGAGCAATTCAATTAAGCCCTTACCCTGATAGCTAAAGCGGTGTTGCTGTACTAGAAGTCGCTGAGCCCTCCAACGTTTGAGCGCAAGCACGAGCAGGCCTGCAAATCCAATCAATGCGAACGGAAATAGCCACTCTTTGTACGTCCAGAGGCCTGGCACAAAGACTAGCCCAAGCACAAAAGCCACATTGATTGACATGGCCAAAACCAATGGGGTGATCATCTTTAAAATATGTGATTCCCCGTCATACAAGTTATCCGGTGACTGACAGGCGGTGCTGCCTCGACGTAGCCACCAAGCCAATAAACCATAGTGCGCGACCGCTAAAATCGCGATCATTGCGACGAGGAAATTAATTAGACCGTGCAGATCCGTGTTCTGACGAGCCATGCTTAAACTGTCGGCTGTTGGCACTGGTAAGCCACCTAAAGGAACGAGGACCATCAGCCAGACGAAGAAACTGATGGCTAGTCCACCGGCGCCAAGGCTGGCTAAGCCGTGTAGGGGACTGAAAGGAATCGTTGGGCTCTTCATGTTGATCTCCTGCGCTGTGGTCGCTCTGGACGGTCATGCGGTTGTCATCGCCGGTTTATAGATTTCATTCCAGCTTTCATTATTTAAATATACATAATGTGTTTATATATACTTTTGATTTAACGCAATTGATTGGTAATTAACGTCTGAGTCATGCGCGAAATCAGGGTCGCTTCGCTGTGTTTCTATTTGTCACGAAATCGCATCCTGTAGGCGGTACGATGCTGACAGATTCAAGTGAAGTGCAAGCACAGCCCAAGTACAGTCCCAGCACCATAGGATTTTTATGAAAATGTTGTTACTGGTCAGACACGCCAAAACAGCGCCAGCAGGCCGCCACCAAACCGATCATCAGCGTTGTCTGGAGGATGAGGGTGTGACTGCTGCAGGAAAACTGGCGCACTACCTCAAGAAAAAAAAGTACCGTGTTGATGTCATGATGGTGAGTTCAGCCAATCGCACGCAGACCACGGCACAGATATTATTAACGGCAATGGGCGAGCATCCGCCACAGGTGGTGGTTTCCGACGATTTGTATTTGGCTAGCGCACAGACTCTTTGGTCGGCAATAACAGGTGCTGACTCCAGCATTAACACGTTATTAGTGGTGGGCCACAACCCTGGTTTAGAAGTACTGGCACAGCAGTTTTTACCGTCACTGGATAAGTTTCATACCAGCGAAATGCTGCGGGTGCGGTTTGACGTGGATTCGTGGCAAGACGCCTCGACTGCGGTGGCCCAGGATGTCAAACGGATATGAGGACTCAAGACGCACTGGCAAGCTTAGGGCTGGCTCTAACGATCGCAGTTTTTATGCCTGACCAAGTCTCGGCTACGCCCGCAGATAGACTTACCGACACGCAAACCGTTGAGCTAACCGATAAACAAAAGCAAGTGATTGCTCATCGTGGAGCCAGTGGTTATCTACCTGAGCACACGTTAGCGGCAAAGGCGATGGCGCATGCCCAAGGAGCAGACTTCCTTGAGCAAGACCTCGTCATGACGCGTGATGGCGAAGTGGTGGTGCTGCATGACATTACTTTAGATGCGACCACTGATGTCGCGGCACGCTTTACGGATCGGGCACGTGCCGATGGCAAGCATTACGTGATCGACTTCACCTTAGATGAGTTGCGAACGTTGCGAGTTTTTGAGCGGCGCAATCAAAGCGCAGCAGCGGTCTATCCCAACCGTATGCGTGTCAAACAAGCCCGGTTTGGCATTCACACGCTGGCTGAAGAGCTTGAGATGATCCAAGCGTTAAATAGAGTCACGGGTCATGATGCAGCTATTTACCCCGAGATAAAGGCGCCCCGATTTCATCAAGAAAACGGTCAAGATTTGTCTGAAGCCACACTGAATATTCTTAAGTCCTATGGTTACGTCAAACGTGACGATGGCGTGGTGCTTCAATCATTTGATGCTCGTGAATTGCAGCGCATCAAAGGTGAGTTAATGCCTGCCTTGGGCGTAGATCTGCCCCTAACTCAATTGTTAGCGGATCCACGTTGGGGGGCGTCTATCGGTTCGCCTTCGGACAATGAGTGGCAACCAGAGATGCTGAACACCATAGCAACCTATGCCGACGCGGTGGGAGTGCCTGTGTCAATGCTATTTGAGCGCGGTTCAGATCGGAATACCGGTGGACAAACATCGTCAGCCTTATCAACAGTGATATCACCATCCATGCTGGTGCCTACCGCTCATCGCCAAGGCCTGGCAGTGCATGCCTATACCTTACGGGCAGATCGTTTGCCGTTGTCACAGGGCACACTTGAGGATTGGCACCAGTGGTTATTTGAAACGGCGCAAATCGATGGCGTGTTTACAGACTTTCCTGATCTCACGGTGCAATATTTGAATCGCACGGAGAACACGATCAAAGAATAATGGTGTTAAGACACCACTCAAAAAACAAAGGGACCGATCTTGATCAGTCCCTTTGTGGCTTACACCTCGGCTTGCCGTCTATTTCTAGCCATCAATCGGCGAATGGCGTGGGACGCACGGTGTTGTCGGCCGAAGCAGGCAAGATGGGTAAGACGATTTGCGGTTGCTCACCAGTTAAGGTTTTTAAGAACGCCATGATGTCGGCGTTTTCTTCAGGGGTGAACTTTTTGCCTAACTGCAGGCGACCCATGATATCAACCGCTTCTGCCAGCGTGTCCGCAGCGCCGTCATGAAAGTAAGGGTATGTCAGTTCAACATTACGTAGCGTCGGTACTTTAAAGTTAAAGCGATCGGCGTCAACGCCGGTGACTGTCGAGCGACCCTCAGCCTCGTTGGTGGTGTCGTATGGCTCAATCAATCCCATCTTTTGAAATGAATTGCCACCGAGTGCAACGCCATTGTGACACGCGACACAGCCGCTGTTTTTAAAGGTTTTGTAGCCGCGCAGCTCTTGCGCTGTGATGGCGGAATCGTCACCAGCAAGCCATAAATCGAACGGCGAGTTCGGGGTGACCAAGGTCTCCTCAAATGCAGCGATGGCTTCGGTCACCATCTCGATATCGATTTGATCGCTACCAAATGTTTTTTCAAATTCGGTCACATAACCTGGGATCGACTGCAACATGCCAACGGCCAATTCATGTGTAAAAGCCATCTCGCCTGGGTTTGCAATCGGTCCGCCGGCTTGCTCTTTTAAGTCAGCTGCGCGGCCATCCCAAAACTGCGCCAAGTTCAAGCTTGAATTCAGTACAGTGGGCGAGTTGATGGGCCCTTCAGCCCAGTTGTGGCCAATCGAGGTTTTGAGGTTGTCAGCGCCACCCATGGACAGGTTATGGCAGGAGTTGCATGAGATGAAGCCTGACTTTGACAAACGTGGTTCAAAGTAAAGCATCTCGCCAAGCTTGACGAGTTGTGGGTCTTCCACGACAGCAGGCTGCAAGGGTTGGATGGGCTCACTTCGTACCGAAGTGATTTGATCGGCGAATGCGCCAGCTGAAAATGACAGCGCTACAGTAGCAATAAGGGCGGTGGGCAGTGGCAATGTTTTCATGATTAATCTCACTTAAGTACCCGGCTTCTTTCCGGTACAACCACAATAGCAACTGAAATCCTGCTTTTTGTGATCACGCAGTGAGAGCATTTGATCAAGGTCAAATGATTGTTTGATATCCGCGCCGCCCAAAAAAAAGGCGCAATGTGCTTGCGCCTTTTTGCATACAAATACCCTTTTTCAAGAGCAACTAAAGATCTATTTCACTGACCTTTCTTCATTTTGTGTCCAGTGCCCATAAAAGTTGGTGACATTACTTTAAAAGTCACCGTGTCTTGATGATTGCCCTCAAAATTTAACGTGAGTGCAATGTCTTGACCGGGTTCAAATGGCGCACGAAGACCGATGAACATGATGTGATAGCCACCAGGCTCGAGCTTGACTGAACCGGCCGCAGGAATGTTGATCTTTTCTACTTCGCGCATTTTGGCGACGCCGTCACTGCGGGTCACCGTATGCAATTCAATACGGTCTGCCCGGTCGCTATCGACAGAAAGAAGCGCCAGTGGTTTGGCACCCGTGTTGTGTATGGTGACGTAACCGGCGCCGTTCTTTTGTCCTGGCACGGAGCCGCGAAGCCAAGGATCTGTGAAGTTCAACGGATTTGGGCCGTTTTGGGCCATGGTCATGCCACTGAAAACCAACAAAGTTGAGATGGTCAGCGATTTAAGAAACGTGGTGAGGTTCATCATGTAAGTAATCCAGAGTGTCGATGGTGTGCGTTTGGTCTTTGTTGTGTATCTAGCAAGTAGCGAATGTATGTTGTTTCGAAATCAAACACTCGCTAGTGGTCTACAAAAAAGCAACAAAAGCCGCAGGCGGTGCACGACTGTCTGGAGTGATCCAGCGGGTAGACGCAAATAGAACGTTGTCTGAAGCGCTTAACGTTGGCGATGCCTTGACGTTAATTTCGGCAGATGGGGTTGTTTGTGTTGGTGTTGTAGTGTCTACCCCTTGGCTGCAAAGTAAACACTCGTGCGACGCATGGTTTGCGGATCTCGGCTCTTGATCGGGCCCAAGGATGTAACGCAAGCCACTGGTTGTGCAAATGGCCACGACCCGAGGATTGACGTTGTGACCCACAGTGGCGATTGATGCGGCATGGCTCAGGCCCGGAGCCAAAATAGACAAAATCATCGACCACAAGAGCCAGTGGCGCCGCCAAGACCGACGCACTGACAACGAAAGCACACGACGCGTTCGGGGTTGCGCTGATGCTTGCGACTGAAATGGCTGCAACCATGCAGATAACTGTTTCATGGCTTCAGTTTAATGCAACGAGTTCAAATAGTGCTTGACCTTGTTCACAGAGTGTTCCGTACACATTTCACTGGGGCTGTGGTTTACTGTCCCGACACAATCTTGGTTCATCAGGAGGGACAGCCATGGCGTTTATGAAGCAATCTAGACTCGACGATCGACTGTACGACTCGGTCTTTGCCGGCAGAAAAGCAGAAAAGCCGTTGCCTAAATTTCACTTTCCTAAGCAAGAAAGCCAGGCCGATGACGTTCGGCAGTTGGTGGAAGATGAGTTGTTTCTAGACGGCAATCCCCGCCAGAATTTGGCGACCTTTTGCCAAACCTACGAGGAAGAAGAGGTACGTCACATCATGAACCTGGCAATCGATCGAAACATGATCGATAAAACCGAATACCCACAGACTGCTGAGCTGGAAATTCGTTGTGCACATATGCTTGCTGACTTATGGAATGCGCCATCAGTGGGTAAAAGTATCGGCACATCGACCGTTGGATCATCTGAAGCCTGCATGCTCGGTGGCATGGCCGCCAAGTGGCGTTGGCGTGCCCGCCAAAAAGCCAAAGGCAAACCCACGGATAAGCCCAATTTGGTGTGTGGACCGGTGCAAGTGTGTTGGGAGAAGTTTTGTCGCTACTGGGACATTGAGATGCGCCAAGTGCCCATGACGCCAGATCGATTTTTGATGGATGCCGACAGCATGCTTGAGCTAGTCGATGAGAACACCATTTGCGTGGTGCCGACCTTTGGCGTGACCTTCACCGGGCATTACGAAGAAATCAAACCCATTGCAGAGGCTTTGGATCGGTTGGCGCAAGAAAAAGGCATTGATGTTGACATTCACGTGGATGCTGCCTCGGGCGGATTTTTAGGCCCGTTTTGTGCGCCAGATATCGAATGGGACTTTCGTCTATCAAGGGTCAAATCTATCAGCACGTCCGGCCATAAGTATGGTTTGGCGCCTTTGGGTGTGGGTTGGATCGTGTGGCGTGACCGAAGTGATTTGCCCGAGGATCTGGTCTTTTCTGTGCCTTATCTTGGCGGCAGTGTCGGCACCTTTGCGATTAATTTTTCGCGCCCAGCCGGGCAGGTTGCGGCGCAGTACTACTTATTCAATCGCCTTGGTTTCGAAGGGTACAAGCGGGTTCAATCCGCTTGCTATGACACCGCTTTGTGGATTAGCGACCAGATAGAGAAGTTAGGACCATTCACCTTCATCAACCGTGGTGATCCACGCGACGGTATTCCGGCGGTGTGTTTCCGGATCACGCCAGGCCACGAAGACAACTTGGGCTTTAACCTATACGACTTGTCTGATCGTTTGAGTACTCGCGGTTGGCAAGTGCCAGCCTTTCAGCTCATTGATGGGGCCAAAGACATCGCCATCATGCGATTGATGGTCAGACAAGGGGTGAGTCGCGATATGGCCTCATTGCTGATTGATGACATGAAACGTGCCATCGAAGGCTTTGAAAAACGTCCGGTGGCTGTTGGTCTCACTGAGAAAGAGCGGGGTGCTTACACCCACAATTAATGTAAAACCAGCGCTTTTGGTTTTAAGTCGATTCACGGAGGTGCTCAGATTTCGTCTAAGCACCTCCGCCTGCCGTTTGCTAACTTAAAGCGATTGGACCACGGCGGCTTCGAACTGACCCGCACGATAGTCGCGCAAGGTCTGTTGGATCTGCTCCTCCGAGTTCATCACAAACGGCCCGTACTGAGCGATTGGTTCGCCTAATGGCTTGCCTGCCACAACCAAGCACTTGGATGCCACGGTGGTATCAATCCGCACAATATCAGCGCCGTTATCCGTCAGAATGGCCATATGGCGATCTGGAACAGCTTGTCCTTCGATCATCGTTTCACCGCGATAGGTGTAGGTGAATGCATGATGACCCGCAGGGATTGCCACATCGATTTGGCTATTGGCTGGTAAGTGCAAATCAAGCATCAAAGGTTCTGTGTCGGGTCGTTCTACAGCGCCGGTGGTTTGCTCGCTTTGTCCAGCGATCACTCGAACCGTGACGCCCCCTGAGGTGACGTATTGGGGGATGGTGTCAGGGGTGATGTCGCGGTAACTGGGTTTGGTCATCTTGTTCTTGGCGGGCAAGTTCAACCACAGCTGAAATCCTTCCATCAGACCGTCTTCTTGCTCAGGCAACTCAGAATGGATTAAACCGCTCCCGGCCGTCATCCACTGCACGCCACCAGGACCAAGCAAGCCTTCATTGCCTGCACTATCTCGGTGGCGCATACGCCCAGCTATCATGTAAGTGACTGTCTCAAAGCCGCGGTGAGGATGGTTGGGAAAGCCGCCGATGTAATCCTCGGGGTTGTCGTTGCGGAAAGCATCCAACATCAAAAACGGGTCGAGTCGCTGCTGTAGCGATTGGGTCAAGACCCGTGTGAGTTTGACGCCAGCACCATCTGAAGTTTGAACGCCTTGAACCAAGTTTTCGACAGAGCGCGAGCGTTGTGTTGAAGGGGTGTCCATGGTGGCCTCCTGTGTCGATCTGATCGACAGTATCCTGATTGTTTAAATTTAGAAGCCTTAAAGACTTAAAGCTTAAGACTTAAAGCTTAAGACTTAAGGCTCGCAGTCATCACGCGTAATCATCAAGCATAGTCTTCAAGCCTAATTACTGACCGAACAAGCTATCGATTTGTTCATGCGCTTCTTGCATCGCTTTATCTGCGGCTTCAGGACCCATGGCAAAGCCCTCTGCGTAGATGAATTCGACATCGGTCATGCCCATGAAACCGAGAATTAATTTCAAGTAAGGCACTTGAGTGTCATTGGGTGTATCGCGATAAATACCGCCACGAGCCAAAGCCGCATAGACCTTCTTACCAGTTAATAGCCCAACAGGTCCTTGATCGGTGTAACGAAATGTCACGCCAGCTTTGGCAATGGCGTCGAACCAAGATTTCAGTTGCACTGGAATACCAAAGTTATACATCGGCACGCCCAGCACAATAATGTCGCTGGCTTGTACTTCGGCAATTAGAGCATCGTCATGCGCCATGCGCTCTTTCTGTTCAGACGTGCGCTCTTCGGATGGTGTGAAGAGGGCATTCAATGCCGGCTCATCCAAAATGGGGTGTGGATCGATGGCCATGTCGCGCAGTTTAAAAACTGCGTCTGGGTGTTGGCTTTTGAGGCGTTCAGTCACCAAATTAGCCACAGTTGTCGAGTTGGCGCCTACTGAGCGAGCGCTGGTATTTAGTTGAAGAATTTGCATGAGTTAGTCCGTTGTTAAATGAATGACTGAGTGAATCAATAAGTGATAGTTTATTAGACCAAATTAATCCGATAAACCCATTAAAATGGGTATTATTGTTCCATATGTGAAACAATAAGGAGGGCTTACTTTGTCCAAAAAAGCAACTCAAACGCCTAAGGCCTCGCATTGGGTGAGCGGGCAGGCCGACGACTTGGCCCTATTTGCCCATTTGATTGACGCAGGAAGTTTCTCCTTGGCAGCCGAGCGGGTCGGCATACCCAAGTCAACCTTGTCACGTCGCTTGTCCGCCCTAGAAAACCGTCTAGGTCAGCGTTTGATTACTCGTAGCACGCGGCGTCTGCAGATCACTGACTTCGGCGAGCGAATGCTAGAGCATGCACGCCGGCTAGTCGACGAAGTATCGGCGGCCGCGGCACTCGCGCAGCATGAACAGGTTCAACCTCAAGGGTTATTAAAGGTTTCTATCCCGCCCGACTTAACCCAAGTGGACTTATCTACCCTGTTGATTCAGTATGCGACACGCTATCCGCTTGTCAGAGTCGAGCTCGATCTGTCGCCACGGCGAGTAGACTTATTGGCAGAAAGGTATGACTTGGTGGTGAGAATTGCCGACCACCTGCCTGACGATACGACCTTAGTGGCGACAAAGCTGTGTGACATGGGTATTCACTTGTATGCCAGCCCAGCCTATTTGCGCCGTTTTGGCGCGCCTGAAGAACCGAATGATTTGACGACCCATAGTTGTCTGCCGTTAATCAGTAGTCGAGGTGAGGCGGTGCCATGGCAGTTGCACGGTCCAGGTGGCAGTTGGGAGGCGCTGCTACCTGGGCGGTTATCGTCGAATTCGCCAGCCACTCAGCGCGCACTGGCCGCCAGCGGCATGGGGGTTGTGGCCCTACCAGATGTCTTGGCCAGAGACTACGTGGCGCAAGGTCAGTTGTCCCGCGTATTGCCGCAGTGGTCACTGCCATCTATGACTGTTTGGTGCGTGACGCCAGGGCGGCGTCTATTACCGTTACGTACGCGCGCTTTTATGGAACTTTTGCGTCAGAGCATGGATCAGCAAAAGCCTTGAAGCGAACCATGACTCACGACTCACGGCTTGGCGGGTTTGGCTGGCTTGGGTGATCGATTGTTTAACGGTCCGAGCACCTCTTCAACGGTTTGTCGGCCATCCTCAATCAGTTGCAGTAGTGTTCCCCGTGAGAAATCATAGGCCTTAGGGGCTGGCGTATTTGGGCTGGTTTGTCGCGTAATACGGAAATTTACATTGGGATTTGCCTCACCCATCAACTGCATGTAAAGCGGTTCACGCGACAAACGACGGGCGTTTTCTTCGGGTAACTGAGCCATCAAATCAGTCACTAACTGGTGGTAGTTGGCCAGAAGATCTTGCTGTGTGTCATCGTGCTTCATTCGGTCTGAAAAGATGATTTCTTCGCGTCTGGCGCTGACTTCCATTAAGGACTCGGGCAAGTTGTCGCGCTGACCAGGAAATAAGTCGATTAAATAAACGTGTTTGCCGGTTGCTCCAACGCGGTTAAGAGCGGGTTGCAGAGGTGAGTTACTCACAATGCCGGCGTCCCAGTAGTGACGTCCCTCGATCGACACCCACTCAAACGCGGGTGGCAAGCTACCGCTGGCCATAATGTGATCAACCGTCAAGTCGTCTAAGTAGCTGTCGAATAAAACCACCTCACTGCTCTGTACATCCACTGCGGTAACCATCAACCGAATAGGGCTGGTTCTGAGGGACGCAAAATCAACATATTTGGACAGTGTGGCGCGTGCCTCTGAAAAGTCATACAAACTAGGCCACTCGGATGGTGATTGACCGAAATGTTGCCAAGGATTTAACCAGCGTGGTTTGAAAAAACCGGGCACACCAAACATAGCGGCCTGTTGGCTAGCCCATAAACGTCTTGACGATTCATCCCCCGTGAAGGGTGAATTGGTGGCGAGTTCCTGCCAGAAGGCGGTTAGTGCTTGCGCTGGATTGTCGGGGTTGCCGGCCACGATGGCACCGTTAAATGCACCTATCGAGACCCCTGCAATCACGTCTGGGACGATATCGCGATCTTGCAATGCTTCAATGGCACCACACTCGAAAGCGCCAAAAGCACCGCCGCCCTGAAGCACGTACAACACTTGTGCAGGCATGTCCGATAGCGCAAAACTTGGATCGCTCAGTTTGGACTTTACCCGGGCAACACTGACGTGATTTCGAATGAGGTCTTCGGCAGCTCTGGCGTTACCTGACTTATTTCCCATCGAGAAAAAAGCACAGGGCACCTGACCGTCGAGGTAAATCGATTCAAACTCACCACTTTTTAAGGAACCACGGTCTATGCGTTCGCAGTTTTCTGCGGGAAAGCCGACCAAATTAAAACTCTGATCAAAAATGTGGCTGTAAAAATAACTCACGGCCGTAAAGGGCTCGTGTCTGCCGAGCATATTGCGGGCTGCTAAGCGACCTTGCTTGATCGCGTTATCCCAATGTTCGACCCTGAAATAGGTCTTAAATAATGGATGATAGACATTGGCCACATCGCCGGCCCCATAGACAGACGGGTCACTGGTTTGTAAATACTCATCAACCAATAGACCGTCACGACAATCGATATCTGACGATCTTAAAAATTCAGTACGTGGCGTCACGCCGGCACCAATCACCACCATGTCGCACTCAAGCACTTCGCCATTGGCCGTTCGCACAGTCGTTGCCCGATTTGTGCCCTCGATTGTTTGGGGTGTGTCGCCAATTAGAGTTCGCACCGAATGCTGATTCAAAACTTCCTCGACATGTCGAGAAATATTGTCTGCATGAAGTTTGTAGAGCAACTCGCGCGTCTCGATCAGGGTGACTGCCACGCCTTGTTGCGACAAAAGGCTCACCACCTCCACGCCGATGAAGCCGCCGCCAATGACAACTGCTGTTTTGGCGTGCTTGGCCTCATTGCGGATGGCCAGAGCGTCGTCGAACGTGCGCAAATAATGCACGCTCGGCAAGTCGGTGCCCGGTATGGTCAAAGGAGTTGGGGATGCACCAGTGGCGATAAGAGCTTTGTCGTATTTGATACGTTCACCTGAGGCTAGCTCAGCGAACTTGTGTTTGGTGTCTAAAGTCGTCACTTGCGCTGAGCGTCGAGTCTCGATATCGAGTTCTTTATACGTTGCCGCGTTTAAAACCAAATGCGGTAGGTTCCGCTGTTTGATACGCATTGTTGATTTTGAAAGTGGTGGGCGGTGATACGGCAGATAAGACTCTTCGCCGACAATCAAAATTCGTCCTTGTGCGCCTTCTTGTCTTAGGGTTTGAGCCGCATTGGCCGAGGCCAGGCCGCCACCTATCAATAAAAACGCCACTTCAGTCGCTTTGTTCGATCGAGAAGACGAAGCCCGCTTTTTTGGGGCGCTGGGTGAGTGGCGTGTAGGGCTATGACTTGTCATCAAAACACCGACATCGAAAGGCCATTGGCAAAAAGCTCGCCGAGCTCACGGCACGATTCGCGTTGTGCCTCTGTCAGTTGTTTGGGGGCCAAGATGGCCTCTGGTGTTTGCGCTTGGACGTTGATGATGAGTGCCTCTTGAATCGGTTTGAGTCGCCACCCTGTGACGATACGGTCAATTTGTCGTGCCGCGCCATGACCATCACTGCCAGCGCAAATCATTCGGACATAAGGTCGTCCTTCGATCTGACCCAAAACCGGGTAATACGTGCGATCAAAAAAATCCTTCATCAGTCCACTCATGCTACCAAGGTTCTCTGGCGTGGCAAACACGTAGCCGTCTGATTGCAGCACATCATTGGCGTTCGCCTTGGGCGCTTCTTTTAAAACCACCTCGATGTCATCAACCGATTGACAGGCTTGCACCAATGCCTGCGCCATCTGTGCCGTACCCCCCGTCACTGAGTGGTAAACCACGAGCAATTGTTTGGGGGGCATGGATTGCATGAGGCTCCGTAACTAGTGTTTGACGTAGGTGGGGTTTTAAAGACAAGCCCCACCTTAAGCTGACCACTCAGAGTACCAAAGGGGTGACGCGATAAGCAATCCAAGCGGCCAAGTAAGCCAGCGCAAACAGATATCCTGCCGCGATCAAAGGCATTTTCCAGCCGCCCGTCTCCCGTTTGATAGTGGCAAGCGTGGCAAAACATTGAGGTGCAAATACGTACCAAGCCAACATCGCCATGCCGGTCGCCAAACTCCACTGCTGAGCCAAGATAGGAATCAATGAGGTTTCGGTGATTTCCCCGACCGCGGACAAAGCGTAGACCGTGCCGAGTGCGCTCACAGCCACTTCTCGTGCAGCCATGCCTGGAATCAAGGCAATGGCGATTTGCCAATTGAAACCAATAGGCTCTAACACCACGGCCAACCATCGTCCCAAGGTACCGGCAAAACTGTATTCAATAGGTGCACCGATGGCGTCAATCGGTGGCGCAGGAAAGCTCGCTAAAAACCAAAGCGCGACGGTCATGGTCAAAATGACCCCGCCCACGCGATGAATAAAGATGGCGGCTCGCTGCCACAAACCAATGGCGATATTACGTGGATTGGGAATTCGATAGGTGGGCAACTCCATCATCAGAGGTCTGGCGAGGCGCCCAGACTTGGTCAAAGTTTTAAGTGCCCACGCCACGGCCAGCGCACCTGCGATGCCTGCCAAATAGAGGCCAAACATAACCAGACCTTGCAGTTGCCATCCACCGGCGACGGTTTGTCGTGGGATAAATGCGCTAATTAACAAGGTGTAGACGGGCAAACGGGCCGAGCATGTCATGAGCGGCGCGATCATGATGGTGACCAAGCGGTCGCGGGTGTTAGAGATGGTGCGAGCTGCAATGATGCCTGGAATGGCGCAGGCAAAGCTAGACAGTAAGGGAATGAAAGAGCGTCCGGATAATCCGACGCTGCCCATGAGTCGATCGAGCAGGTAGGCCGCACGCGGCAGATAGCCCGACTCTTCTAGCATCAAGATAAAGAAAAAGAGAATCAGGATTTGCGGCAGGAACACCACCACGCCGCCAACACCAGCGATAAGACCGTCAATCAAAAGACTGCTAAACCAACTGTTGGGTAAAAAGTTACCGACCGCTTCGCCAATGAATTCGAAGCCCGTTTCGATCCAATCCATTGGCGCTTCGGCCCAACTGAACATCGCTTGAAAAATGAGAAACAAAACCGCCAAAAGAATGACGGGACCGGCTAAAGGATTGAGCAACACGCGGTCAATCTGCTCGCTTTTGAGGTCTGGCACGATTTGGTCTAAGCCGAGTGCCACCAAAATCTGTCGAACGCGCTCGTGATCTTGGAGGGCATCGGCGGGCTCTTGTGGAGCGGGTGTCTGTGGCATTGCCCTCGTGCGGTCGTCTACGATTGACTCAATGAGCTCGCGCAATGGTGCGTCACCTGCTGTTTTGACGGCGACAGTTGCAACCACTGGTACACCTAGGGCAAGCGCGAGGGCATCTGTGTCAACGTTGATTCCTCTTGATTTCGCTTCATCAGACATATTTAAGGCCACAACGCATGGCAGTCCGAGTCGTTGAACCCCTAGGACTAATCGCAAGCTACGTCGCAAATTGGTCGCATCAACCACGCAAACCACCACATCAGGTTTTTTTTCACCGGTTGCCTGTCCATTCAAGACTTTGCAAGTGACGCGCTCATCTAGCGATCTCGGATAAAGACTATAGGTGCCCGGTAAATCCAAGACGCGAGCGACCTTGCCGTTCGAGGTTTCTAGTCTGCCTTCTTTGCGTTCGACGGTAACCCCAGCGTAATTGGCAACCTTTTGCCGGCTACCGGTTAAGCGGTTAAAAAGAGCGGTCTTGCCGCAGTTGGGATTGCCAACCAGCGCAAACAGCAGGCCGGTAGGGTGTAGGTGGATGATGTTTTGTTTCACGATCTCATCCTCAAACCACATGCACGAGTTCGGCTTCACCACGCCGAAGGGCATAAGTGCTCGAACCAACTCGCACGACAATAGGGTCTTGCCCCAGGGGTGCTTTGCGTTGCACGATCACGGCTTCACCTGGTAAAAATCCTAGATCTTGAAGTTGTTGAGAGCATTCGCTCAAAAAGCGCTGGTTGTTTGGTTGTTCGTTAGGGTGGTCGCTTGGGTGATCGCTAGAGTGCTCACTCAGGTGGTGAATGCGTAACATGGTGTTGAGTGGGGCGGCGTTAAGAGACAGCATGATTTCCTTAAATAGTAATAATTCTCATTACTATTTTATCCTAAGATTTACATTTTTTTTTAGGTGGTTTCAGGTGGTTTCTATTCTTGGCCTCAAGCCGGTGCATGACAAAGCTTACAAAGCAGCGCGTTAAATCAAAGTCAGGTAGTCTGCCCGAGCGATACAATGTGTCATGAAGTCACAGGCAAAAAATTAAACAGCGGAGAGAGGTAACGATGGCACTGCAACTGGATCATGACGGTATCGAGGTGGTTGGTTTGGGGATGCATTTTGATGAGCTCCCAGTCGGCAGGAAATTCAAAACCGTTGGCCGTACGATCACCGAAGCGGATCTGGTTGCCTTCGTGAATGCCACGGGTTTTACCGAAGTGCTTTTTACCGATACCGAGTTTTTGCGTGAAACGTCAGATATCAAAGGGCGGTTGGTGCCGGGTGCCCTGGTGTATTCCATGGCCGAAGGGCTATTGATGCAAGCCACCATGCAGCACACTGGTTTTGCTTTTCTTGAAATGACTCTAAAGGTTCATGCGCCGACGCTTGTGGGGCAGACCATTCATGTGTTGTGTGAGGTCACCGAGGCGCGTCCAAGCGGCAGCCGGCCTGACCGTGGGCTTGTGCGCACCCACAACACGGTATTGAACGAAAAGGGCGAGGTTTTGTTGACCTACACACCTTTACGGTTTGTGAAAAA
>JAWOGG010000035.1:0-3278 GCA_046497085.1 Orrella sp. | reverse complement strand
CTCGGCTAGCAACCACAAAGACGTGCTTGAAAAGCCAGACAGTATCTCAAAACGCATCCTATCCAATGGCTTGGATGCCGGTACTGCCTATGAAATCCTCTCGATTGATATTGCCGATATCGACGTGGGTAAAAACATTGGTGCCGCCCTGCAAATTGAACAAGCCAACGCTGACAAGCAAATTGCTCAAGCCAAAGCCGAAGAACGTCGCGCCATGGCGGTTGCGCTCGAGCAAGAGATGCGTGCGCGCGTGGTTGAAGCTGAATCTGAAGTGCCACAAGCCATGGCTGATGCGTTCCGTAAAGGCCATATTTTGAGTGCTGAGCAGCCTGCATGACTGACAATGACAACCAACAAGTGATTCTGGCGAGTCGACCTGAAGGTTGGGTCGGCCCAGAGCATTTCTCGTTGATTAGCTCGCCCATGCCGCAGCCAGCGGCCGGTGAGGTGCTGATACGGAACCACTGGTTGTCGCTTGATCCATACATGCGTGGTCGTATCTCGGCTGCCAAGTCCTATGCTCAGGGCGTTGAACCAGGACAGTTGATGGTGGGTGCCGCTGTTGGTGAAGTAATTGCCAGCAACAGTGACCGATTAGCCATTGGAGACATGGTGCTCGCGGCCAGTGGCTGGCAAACGCACGCTGCCATGCCAGACAAGCAAGTTTTAAAAATTGACACCAGCGATGTGCCGGCAACGGCATACCTCGGTGTGATCGGCATGCCAGGAATCACCGCGTGGACCGGCCTGATGACTATCTGTGAGCCCAAAGCGGGCGAGACGGTGGTGGTCGACGCGGCTTCGGGTGCGGTCGGCTCTGTGGTCGGTCAATTGGCCAAAAGCGAAGGTTGTCGGGTGATCGGTATCGCCGGTGGCAAGACAAAATGTGACTACGTGATCAATGAGCTCGGGTTTGATGGATGCGTAGACCATCACGCTCAGGACTTTGCCCAACAACTCGCACTTGCTTTACCCGACGGTATCGACTGCCTGTTCGAGAATGTTGGCGGTGAAATCTTTGAAACGCTCCTGACTCACATGAGGCCATTTTCTAGGATCGCATTGTGTGGCATGGTGTCAGAATTCAACCGAGAGGCTTACGGTCACCACACTATCCGTTCCATTCTGGTTAACCGAATCAAACTGCAAGGTTTTATCGTATCTGATAAGCCGCAGACATGGCCAGAAATACGCGAACAACTCCATCAAAGAGTGGTCAACGGCCAGTTGAAGTTTCGTGAGTCAGTCGCCTATGGCCTAGAAAACGCGCCAGCAGCGTTCGTGGGCCTTCTCAAAGGCGAAAACTTTGGCAAACAGTTGGTCAAACTGACGCCCTAGCACTTTGAACCGCCATCATGACTCACCACTGACTCAGCTCATAAAAATCATTAACCTTTGGTGTTATCCCTAATCAAGGCCAGTGGTTTATTGATTGCAGATTTCTGTATTGTCTTCTAGCATGAACTAAAAATAATTCAAAGACAGACAGTTCATCAGGAGACAGGCATGAAAACCGAATTAACGGTTAACGGTCGGGTGCGCGCGATTGACGCCGCCCCCAACACACTACTTTCTCAAGCCATTCGAGAACATCTTCAGTTAACAGGCACTCACGTTGGCTGTGACACAGCCCAATGCGGCGCCTGCACCGTACTCATCGATGGCGATGCGGTTAAGTCCTGCAATGTTTTGCTTGCGCAAGTTGCTGGTCGCGACGTCACCACCATCGAGGGTCTGCAAAGTGAAGACGGCACCATGCACCCCATGCAGCAGGCTTTCAAAGACTGTCATGGTTTGCAATGCGGTTTTTGCACGACAGGCATGGTCATGAGTGCTGTCGACCTCCACCAAAAACACCCACACGCCGATGAGGAGGCCATTCGAGAGCTACTTGAAGGCAACATCTGCCGTTGCACCGGCTATCAAAACATTGTCAAGGCAGTCCAACAAGGCGCCGCCAACGCGAAAGCCTGAACCACTTTAGGAGTCAGACATGGGATCGAATGATTTTGCCAAACTGCCGCATATCGGTGAGTCGGTACTGCGTAAAGAAGACGAACGTTTTTTAACTGGTGTTGGTCAATATACCGACGATATTCAACTCAATAACTTGGTTCACACCGTCTTTGTGCGCTCACCTCATGCTCACGCCAACATCAAGTCCATCAATAAAAGTGAAGCACTAGCCGCGCCCGGCGTGATTGCCATTTACGATGGCGCCGATGTGGCCAACGACAAAATCAACGGCTTACCTTGTGGCTGGTTGATCACCGATACCGACGGCCAACCGATGAAAGAGCCACCCCACCCTATACTGGCCAATGGCAAAGTACGGTATGTGGGTGATCACGTCGCCATGGTCATTGCCGACACTTTGGAGCAAGCGCGAGATGCCGCTGAGCTTGTCGAGGTTGATTACGACGTGTTGCCTGCTATCGCAGATGTTCGCGATGCAAAAAAAGATGGCGCCCCCGTCCTGCACGAAGAAGCACCTGATAACCATTGCTACAAATGGTCCATCGGCGATCAAGGTGAAGTTGACAAGGCGTTTGAGAAAGCCGCCCACGTCACCAAGATTGATCTGATTAATAACCGCCTGGTGCCCAATGCCATGGAGCCGCGCGCCGCGATCGGTTGTTACAGCCGTGCCAGTGACGAATACACGCTCTATGTCGCCAATCAAAACCCACACGTTGAACGCCTACTTCTGACCGCTTTCGTCATGGGATTGCCTGAGCACAAAGTGCGTGTGATTGCACCCGATGTCGGTGGTGGATTTGGTTCAAAAATCTATCTCTATGCCGAAGACGTTTGCGTGACTTGGGCCGCCAAAAAGCTCAACCGCAACATCAAATGGACCGCTGATCGCACTGAAGCGTTTTTGTCTGACGCTCATGGGCGTGATCATGTGACCCACGCCGAAATGGCCATGGATAAGGACGGCAAGTTCTTGGCTTTCCGCGTTCACACTGATGCCAATCTTGGGTCTTACCTATCTACGTTTTCAACTGCCATACCCACGATTCTTTATGCCACCCTGCTCGCAGGCCAATACGCCACACCACAGGTCTATGTTGAAGTAGACGCTTGGTTTACCAACACGGCCCCAGTAGATGCCTATCGTGGTGCTGGCCGACCCGAAGCCACTTATTTACTCGAACGAATTGTCAGCCGTTGCGGTTGGGAGCTTGGCCTGAGCCAAGTGCTTCAGCCCCGTATTCCATGTGCCGATAGCAGCTTTCCAAGACCACAATGGCATCATCGACAACAATACCAAT
>JAWOGG010000028.1:0-10008 GCA_046497085.1 Orrella sp. | reverse complement strand
TTGGGCTTACATCCGCACTTAAATAGTAGTGACCAAGAGTGGAGTAGTGACCAAGAGTGTGGTTGGATCTGAAGACAAATCCAAACAAATCAAAACAAACCAAAAAACCCCCAAACACACACCCGTGCAGCCAACCTCAACAAAACCCTTCTGGGCCATCCCATTGTTGACGCGAATAACGATCGCCGTGCGCCCAACCAACGGGCAATATGCGATCAATTGCCGCGAGCTCGTCAGCACTAAGCTCGCGCGCCACGCCTTCCAGCAGCTCTTTAAAGTGAGCAACCGAACGAGTGCCGGGAATTGGGATAACGTGCTCCCCCCGCGACAAAAGCCAAGCTATCGCCAAACCCGCTGCCGGTAAGCCAAGATCACTGGCCAACTGTCTAAACGGTTTGACAGCTGCGATATTGGCCGAATAGTTTGGTTCCAAAAACCGAGGGTTTTTAACGAGAAACGGCAGCTTTTGTGCGGCTTCAAAGCTCAGTGGTGTGTCAGTTAAGAGCGAGCGGCCCACCGGAGAAAACGCAACCAACGACGCACCCAATTCAGCACAGGTTTGAGTCAAGCCGAGCTCTGGCGCTCGCGCTGACAACGAATATTCGGACTGTACCGCCGCCACCGGATGCACAGCATGCGCACGACGTAACGAAGAGGGCGAAATCTCAGAGAAACCAATCGCTTTGATTTTTCCGGCCTTCACAAATCCAGCCAAAGTGTCGGCCACCTCTTCAATTGGTATCGACTGATCACGTCGGTGAATGTAGTACAGATCAACAGCATCAACACCTAGTCGAGTCAAGCTTTTGTCGAGCTCGCTTTCAAGGTGCTTGGCTGAATTATCAAAGACATTGCCTGACCCATCGGGCTTTCTCGCAATGCCACCCTTGGTGGCAATTTTAAATACCTGCTTGGCTGAAGGGTTCGCTTTTAGATACTCACCAATAACTGTTTCAGAGGTGCCCTGACCGTACACATTGGCGGTGTCGAGTAACGTCACCCCGGCATCTAACGCAGCATCCAGAATCGCACGGCTTTCCGCCTCATTGGTTGGCCCGTAAAAATTGGTGAACGACATGGCACCAACACCTATCGGCGAAACGTCTGGACCGGATTGACCTAATTTGCGAAATTGCATGCACGCACCCCCCTGAATTTAAACCGAGCCGATGGCTCATTAATCCCTATGGTACCGCTACAAAGGACGCTAATTAAGATGTTTATCTAAAGGGTAAGGCTTGTTGTGAGCTTAGCAAGCGGAAACCGTCTGTCCTTTTTTAATGACCTTAGCCACAAATGGCGACGTCATGGCCAACAGCAGCGCGCTGTAATTCAACTGAAACGCCACTTCAGAACCAACGGCCAAACAATCGGTTTCTGACACTACGATCAAATGGTCACTGCTCGCTGCCATGACCTCAATGCCAGTAGGTGCCACCAACCCCTCGGGATCAATGTCTTGTCGTCCAATGGCCAAGATTGACTGCATGACCAAGCCACAATCCAACGCCACCCCAACCCCACCGAACGCAGTTTGAGCGCACACGCCCTCTGGCTTTGAAGGCTTTATGTTGGACTCAATGACTTCGGCCACTAAGGTGAATGCGTCCGTAAACAAATCAGGGATTGGCTGACGATGCAACGTCTCACAACCCAATAATATCGATTCGCCTAATCGAAGATTATTGATACGACCAGGGAGCGCTTCACTCAAGCCCCAGTCGAGATTTGCCGAATTGCCGCCTGACACAAGTTCAAGCTTTATTTCAAATGTGGCCTCAATCAAATCTGCTAATGCAGACAGCTCAGCCATATTTTTAACGTCAGGACTAATGCCATTGCGACACGCCAGATTGGTTCCTATGCCTTTGAGTACGATATTGGGCAATCGTAATGTTTCACCAACCACCATCAACAAATCATCGGGCATGATGCCCTCGCGACGGTCACCGAGTTCAACCATGAGAACGACGCTATGCGTTCGGTTGGTTTTGTGAGCAGCCGCTGACAAACTCTGTATGACTTCGATTTCGGTATTAAAACTCACATCAGCCGAGGCCACGACCCGCGTCACCTGACTTAACATCGGTGAACGAATGAGTGTCATCTCAGCGCGCACACCGTCACGTCTCATCGACTCGATATTTTCTATATGGGAATCCGCGAGGAAACGAACACCCGCATCACGCAACGTGTTCGCAACCTCAGCCAAGCCTAGGGTTGCTTTGCAAACCCCAGTGATTGAGATGCCTTGTCGGGCGAACAATGCAACGAGCCGGCTGGCGTTGTGATGGATTTTCTCTAAATCAATTTCTAACCGAGGCGCGGACATCACTTGCCGCCAGTTGACTTCCACTTCAGCTCCGGAAAGGCAGACAACACCATTTCTAGTAACTTGTCAGTCGGACGACTGAGCGCATCGGTTGTTGGGATACCGAGCTCGCGCTCATATTTCTCAATCGCGCCACTCACCTCTTCATCCTGCATCCCTTCATGGTTGATCGTTACCCCAATCACTTTCGTATCAGAAAAGGTTTGAATCAGATTGATCTCTGCCTTAGGGTCTGGCATCGCCATTTGGTCGAAATCACAGCGTGTCTGTCGGTTGGGGGCATGCTGCAACACCACGCCAGTCGGGCAACTGCCACGCAAAATAAACGCCGATGATGAGAACGCCGGATGACTCAACGCCCCCTGACCTTCAATAACAATCACATCCGGCTTTTCGGTTTCGTAGGCCTCGACAATGATGGCTTCCAACTCCCCCGCACAAAACTGTGACGGCACAGCATCTAGAGCAACGCCGTAGCGAGCCCCTTGAATTAAACCGGTCTGCCCGGTTCCGATCATCACCGTTTTAAGCCCGTTCTCATTCAAGACACTCGTTAAAACAGTCGCAGTGGTTCTTTTACCAATCGCGCAATCGGTCCCTAAAACGGCAATGCGCGGACACGTCACCTCAGCGATCCGACCACTGAATAAGCGCAGGTCTTTTTTATCTCTGGGCTTGCGAACATCGTTAATCGTCACATGGTTTGCTTGGCATGCCGCCGCAAACACTGGGTCATCGTTGAGAAACTCATGCAAACCGTTCACGATATTCATGCCATGGCTCATCGCCTCAAGGATGACGCCACGTTGGTGCTTAGACAGCAAGCCACTCGCGGGCGCCATCCCAAAAATAAACGAGTCGGGCACATAACCAAGTGGCGCAAGCGCCTCATCAAGATCTCGGTAAATTGGAATACCGTTCGCTTTACCATCAAGCACCGTGCCAGTATCCAGACCTGCCTGCTCACTATCAATCACAGAGAGGATTTGATACTTTTCCGAGCTCCGGATAAGACCATTGGCTGTTTTACCGTCCACAGCACCAAAGCTTGCCTCGCAATACACAATAGCCGTCGCTTGGCGTTTTACGCTCTCAAGCGATGGCGTTGGCCGAACCGCATGACCCTGCGTGGGATTATTAAGGTTGCTGTTTGTGCCTGAAGCAGTGGTGGTAGCGGTATTGGCAGTAGTTGACGAGATGGGTGTATTCAACACAGTCGATCCTTTGCATAAAAGCTCAGAGGAAGCGACTAGATCGTGCCAGCCAGAATTAGCCGAAGGTCAACGAGAGGTCCCCACTAAGGTGAGTTCTCTTACAAAGCGCGATGCTTTATAAGCCAATCTTTACCAATTCACTCTAGCACATTGCTGGTTTTTAACGCGGATACCGTATTTATCGGCAAAGCGCGCAATAAATAGTTACCACCAACCCTTTCCACCCAACGTTTCCACCAACCTATTCAAAAGACATCCCTACCCCTATACTGATCTTGCGATACGCAGGGGTACCAGGCTTTTGACCTGGTTGAGAGACACCCTCCGCACCAGTACGGATAATGCCGACGCTGGAAGCGTGTTCCGATAGCTCGGACTTCTTCCCGAATCGGCTCCAACCCTTTTTTTGGAGCTCCCATCATGAATGCCAACCCAAAGTTTTTAGCAGCCACTGCTGAGGTCGACGCCGCCGCGATCGCCCCACTCCCCAAATCCCGCAAGGTCTATCAGACTGGTTCACGTCCTGACATCCGTGTCCCTTTCCGAGAAATAGAACAATCCGATACTGCGACTTCTTTTGGTGGTGAAACCAATCCACCGCTGACTGTCTACGACACGAGTGGCCCGTACACCGACCCTACGGTTCAGATCGACATCCGTCGAGGGCTACCCGAATTGCGTCGGGCCTGGATCGACGAGCGCGCCGACACCGAAACACTAAGCGGCCCGACTAGCGAATTCGGGCAGCAACGGTTAACCGACCCCAGCCTTCAAGCGATGCGTTTCGATTTACAGCGTCCGCCACGCCGCGCCAAAGCAGGCGCTAACGTTTCACAAATGCATTACGCTCGCAAAGGCATCATCACGCCAGAGATGGAATACATTGCCATCAGAGAAAACCTCAAACTCGAGCAGTACATTGACGCGCTACGCCAAAGCAGCCCTGAAGGCGACCGCCTGGTAAAAAAACTACTGCGCCAACATCCCGGACAATCCTTTGGTGCGTCATTGCCGGATCGCATCACACCCGAGTTTGTCCGCGATGAAGTCGCACGTGGTCGCGCCGTCATTCCGGCCAATATCAATCACCCCGAGATCGAACCCATGATCATCGGTCGGAATTTCTTAGTCAAAATCAACGCCAATATCGGTAATTCGGCGCTCAGCTCAAATATCAGCGACGAAGTAGAAAAAATGACATGGGCGATCCGTTGGGGCGGCGACACGGTCATGGACTTATCAACCGGCAAACACATCCACGAAACGCGCGAATGGATTATTCGTAACTCGCCCGTACCTATCGGCACCGTTCCTATTTACCAAGCCCTAGAGAAGGTGGATGGCAAAGCCGAAGACCTCACCTGGGAGATTTTCCGCGACACGCTGATTGAGCAAGCCGAACAAGGCGTCGACTACTTCACCATCCATGCCGGTGTGCGACTGCCCTTTGTCCCCATGACAGCCGATCGCATGACCGGCATCGTCTCACGCGGCGGTTCCATTATGGCCAAGTGGTGCTTGGCCCATCACAAAGAAAGCTTTCTATACGAAAGATTTGAAGAGATTTGTGAAATCATGAAAGCCTATGACGTCACCTTCTCATTGGGCGATGGCCTACGCCCGGGCTCGACTTATGATGCCAACGATGAAGCTCAGTTTGCAGAACTTAAAACTCTGGGAGAGTTGACCCATGTCGCCTGGAAACACGATGTCCAAGTGATGATTGAAGGCCCAGGGCACGTGCCCATGCACTTGATCAAAGAGAACATGGATTTACAGCTTAAGTATTGCGATGAGGCACCCTTCTACACCTTAGGACCACTGACCACCGACATCGCACCAGGCTATGACCACATCACCTCAGGCATTGGTGCTGCGCTCATCGGTTGGTACGGCACCGCCATGCTTTGTTATGTCACGCCCAAAGAGCACCTAGGATTGCCAAACAAAAAGGACGTCAAGGACGGCATCATCACTTACAAGATTGCGGCTCACGCGGCAGACTTGGCCAAAGGTCATCCCGGCGCGGCTATCCGCGACAACGCCCTATCCAAAGCGCGTTTTGAGTTCCGCTGGGAAGACCAATTCAATCTTGGCCTAGATCCCGACACGGCCAAGGACTTTCATGATGAGACCCTGCCCAAAGACTCCATGAAAGTGGCCCACTTTTGCTCGATGTGTGGTCCCCACTTTTGCAGCATGAAAATCACACAAGATGTTCGTGAATACGCTCGCAATCTTGGGGTAAGCGAAAAGGCAGCGCTTGAGAAAGGCATGCAAGAAAAGGCCGTCGAGTTCGTTAAAAAAGGAGCCGAGATTTACCACAAGACTTGATCTCAACCTGTGACCAGACGGGCACCCAGCAGGGTGAAACCAGGGTGCCCGTCTAGTCAAACGGCTTGTGTAAAAAGACCACGTTAGGACACGCCGTTTCACATCGCCAGTGATGCTTCTGAGCAATCACTTGGAAAGTCTGCTCTCTATAAAACACCACATGCGTTGGATCGCGACGGTAGTGCCAGTTAGCAAAGGCAGCGTCATCGGTCTGAAACCGTGTCATCACCGCCAACACACCACCCGGGTTCAAGCGTTTGTCTAATCGCTCAAACTCTTCAAAAGGGTAGTGGAAATGCTCAGCCACTTCTGTACACGTGATGAAATCATATTGCGCTTTTAGTGCTAGCTCGTCGTTAAAGAACAGCGGGTCGTACACCGTCATGCGATGCCCTGCTTCACTGAGCATGGCTGCCAAAGCAGGCCCCGGGCCACAACCGTAATCCAGTCCCGCACTATTAGGCGAGAGTCGGTCAAGCAAGGGCTTGCACAGCCGCGACAAAAACTGTCGATAACCATCGCTGTCGACCTCGTTGCAATGCAATCGGTATTCAGCCATTTCGACAGCTTCATCTGGTAACTGCGCGGGGTCCAGATAGGTGGCTTGGCAGTGTTGGCATCGCCAATACTGCTTGGCACCCACATACAAAAATGGCTCACAGGTGCTGCTGTGACAAACCGGGCAACTTGCCACACGTTGGTGACTAGTCGCATTCGTCACGTTCTGGATGTGACTATCCAATCACCGGCGCTAGACTTAGTCTGAGCTCAGCCTCAGTGCGATCACAGCGTGCCAAGTAGTCCCGCAGCTGATCCTCACCGATCAAACCCACGTTGAAGTATTGCGAATCAGGGTGACTGAAATAGAATCCCGACACACTCGCCGCAGGGTGCATGGCATAACTATCAGTCAGCATCATCCCGATATCTTCTGCCTTCAACACCTCAAACATGTCTTTCTTAACGACGTGCTCCGGACAAGCCGGATAGCCCGGCGCGGGACGAATGCCTTGATACTTTTCAGCGATCAACTCATCTCGCGTCAGCATTTCGTCAGACGCGTAACCCCACAAGTCGACACGCGCTCGGGCATGTAACGCCTCAGCAAATGCTTCTGCCAAACGATCGGCCAAGGACTTAAACATAATGGCCGAATAGTCGTCTTGTTTGTCGATAAACTCTTGCTCTTTCTTCTCGATACCGACACCGGCTGTCACCGCGAACAAACCGATGTAGTCCATGACACCGGATTCGCGCGGAGCGATGTAATCAGCCAAACATTTGTTGGTGACGCCCTCGCGTTTGACGCCTTGCTGGCGCAAGCCACGCCACGTGAAAAGCACCTCTTCGCGACTTTCGTCTTGATACACCTCGATGTCATCGTCATTGACCTGATTGGCGGGGTAAAAAGCCATCACCCCATTGGCCGTCAACCAACGACCGTCGATCATGCGCTTAAGCATGGCTTGACCATCAGCAAACACTTTCTTCGCTTGCTCACCGACGATAGCGTCATCGAGAATTTGCGGATAGTGACCAAACAAACTCCACGTCTGAAAGAAAGGCGTCCAATCAATGTAGAGCGCCAAATCCGCCAGATCAAAATTTTTAAACAGACGTCGACCGATAAATTTGGGACGTGGCGGAGTGTAGTTGGCCCAATCAAACACAGGCTTGGCCGCGCGCGCCTGATCGAGGGAGATCAGTGGCGTTGCTTGCCGAGCGGCATGGCGCTGGCGTATGGTTTCGTACTCCTTCTCCAAATCAGCCAGATAAGTGTTTGCTGTTTCAGAAACCAAGTTCTGTGCAACGCCAACCGAGCGACTGGCATCAGGCACATAAATCACTGGCCCGTCGTAGTGGGGCGCGATTTTGACTGCTGTGTGCACCCGACTGGTGGTCGCACCACCAATCATGAGTGGTGTTTTACGCGAACGGAAGTACTCATCGCGCTGCATTTCACTGGCCACATAGGCCATCTCTTCCAAACTTGGGGTGATCAACCCCGACAAGCCAATGATGTCAGCGTTTTCTTGTTTGGCACACTCAAGAATCTTAGCCGCAGGCACCATCACACCCATGTTGACCACTTCGAAGTTATTGCACTGAAGGACCACAGTCACAATATTTTTACCAATGTCGTGAACGTCGCCCTTGACGGTCGCAATCACGATCTTGCCTTTTGCGCGTACGTCGCCCCCCGCGGCGGCAATCTGCTTTTTCTCTTCTTCGATGTAAGGCACAAGATGAGCCACGGCTTGTTTCATGACTCGCGCGGACTTCACCACTTGTGGCAAAAACATCTTGCCCTCACCAAATAGATCACCCACGATGTTCATGCCATCCATTAGGGGGCCTTCAATGACTTCAATCGGCCGCCCTTTACGATCATGAATCGCCTGACGTATCTCTTCAGTATCTTCAACGATGTGGCTCGTGATGCCGTGAATCAGTGCGTGCGCCAAGCGCTTTTCAACGGTTTGTTCACGCCACGTGAGATCCTCTTCCTTCTTGGCACCACTACCTTTAACGGTGTCTGCCAGCGTCACCAAGCGCTCGGTTGATGTGCGCTCATCGGAAGGATCTGTTTTACCGACGGGCTCTTGACGATCCAGAACCACATCTTCGACCATGTCTCGCAAGGTTTTATCAAGCTCGCCATATACGCCAAGCTGCCCAGCGTTAACGATACCCATCGACATCCCTTCTCGGATGGCGTAATACAGAAACACGGTATGGATGGCCTCGCGCATGGCTTCGTTGCCACGAAACGAAAAACTCACATTAGAAACACCGCCCGAGATACGGGCGTGCGGCAGGTTCTCACGTATCCATTTGGTGGCCTCAATGAAATCCACCGCGTAGTGATCGTGATCCTCAATGCCCGTTGCGATCGCAAACACATTAGGATCAAAAATAATGTCCTCGGGTGGGAAGCCCACCTCATTGACTAATAGGTCATAAGCCCGCTGGCAGATCTCTTGGCGACGCAAAAGCGTGTCTGCTTGACCGTCTTCATCAAACGCCATGACCACCACTGCCGCCCCATAGCGTCGACACAATTTCGCTTGATGCAAAAAGGGTTCAACGCCTTCTTTGAGTGAGATGGAATTGACGATGGGCTTACCCTGCACGCATTTCAAACCTGCCTCAATAACCGACCATTTGGAACTGTCGATCATGATGGGCACACGTGAAATATCAGGCTCAGAGGCAATCAAATTTAAAAAACGTGTCATGCATGCTTGCGAATCAAGCATGGCTTCGTCCATGTTGATGTCGATGATTTGCGCCCCGTTTTCTACTTGCTGGCGTGCCACATTTAAGGCCTGGTCGTAGTCACCCTCACGAATCAAACGGGCAAACATCTTGCTGCCCGTCACGTTGGTGCGCTCTCCGACGTTGATAAAAAGAGACTTCTCATCAAAGTTCAACGCCTCAAGACCGGATAAGCGAGTGCGCTTTTCAATCACGGGTACTGGGCGGGTTGGTAGTCCTTGAACGCTGGTTGCGATGGCCTCGATATGCTGCGGCGTGGTGCCGCAGCAACCACCCACCACATTGACCAAACTGGATTGGGCGAATTCAGTCAACAAACTGGAAGTGTCAGCCGGACTTTCATCAAACCCCGTATCGCTCATCGGGTTAGGTAAGCCCGCGTTTGGGTACACACAAACGTAGGTGTCACAAATCTTGGCAAGCTCCGCCACGTAAGGGCGCATCAAAGCCGCGCCCAAGGCGCAATTCAGACCAATCGTGACAGGGCGCGCATGACGCACCGAATTCCAAAAGGCTTCAACAGTCTGACCGGACAGGATTCGACCTGAAGCGTCGGTCACCGTGCCTGAGATCATCAAAGGCAGGCGTTCGCCACGACGCTCAAACACTGACTCAATGGCAAAAATAGCGGCCTTGGCATTCAATGTGTCAAAGATGGTCTCAAGCAACACAATGTCAACACCACCGTCTAACAAGCCTTCGAGCTGCTCGGCATAAGCGTCATAGAGCTCATCAAAGGTGACATTGCGAGCACCTGGGTCATTGACATCGGGCGAAATCGAGGCGGTCTTGGGTTGTGGGCCTAGGGCGCCCGCCACAAAGCGAGGCTTATCCGGGGTCGTTACTGCA
>JAWOGG010000182.1:0-16332 GCA_046497085.1 Orrella sp. | reverse complement strand
CTAAAGAGCATGCTTGCGAAGGGCCCACGCCGCTAGCCTTTTGGCCATTCATTTGTTGACTAGCTAAGTGGCCGTACGATTTCTAAGTAAGCGGATCATGTCGATCAGTTCGGATGCAGTCAGTCCCACCGGCCCCCCAAGTTGCTGGGTGAGCGCTTCGGCGGCTCGACCATGTAACCACACCGCAGCAGGCACTGCCACGGCAGGTTTAAAGCCTTGCGCTAAAAAACTCGTCAGTAGGCCAGTTAAGACATCGCCCGTACCAGCAGTGGCCAGGCCAACATTGCCACTTGGGTTTATTTGGTATTGACCGTTCGGGTCAGTCACTATAGTTTGGTGCCCCTTTAAAACAATCCAAGCATTAAATGTTTCAGCCAACGTTTTGGCGGCCAGTAATCGGTCGTGCTGCACGACTTTGGTGGTGGTGCCTAATAAACGGGCTGCCTCAGCAGGGTGCGGGGTCATGATCACGGCCGCTTTGCCCCATACGGGAGAGAGATCGCCACGAGCCAATGCGTTCAGAGCATCGGCATCGATGACCAAAGGCGATTGACCACGAGCGCTAAAGACCGTTTTGGCGGCCTGGATGGCCGATGACTCATCCCCTAGGCCGCATCCGACAGCCCAGGCTTCAATGTCAGCGGCAAGCCGTATAAGCCCATCGCTTGAGCGCCACATGACTTCGGGTTGACAGGGGTCAAGGCTGATGTCTGGGTGGGTTTGGGTAACGCCAACGTAGACTTTGCCAGCCCCTGCTTTTAGTGCGCACCGCGCGGCCAAAGTCACAGCGCCGGTCATTCCTTTGGCCCCACCAAGCAAACCGACAGAACCATATGTGCCTTTGTGGCCTGTCTCTAGCCGCGGCTCAAAAAGCTCAGCAAATTGCGTTGGGCTAATACGATCGTTTGGCAGTGTTGACATGTTTCTCAGGCAAAATGGGAACAATAAAGAAATAGGGAGTTCGTCATGCAGTCATTCAAAACTATTGGGGTTGTTGGCGTTGGTGCCATGGGTAAAGGCATTGTACAGATCGCCGCACAAGCTGGACTCACGGTTCTGATCCATGATCAACAAATGTCTGCGCTACACGCGGCACGTGATGATTTAGAAAACACTTGGCAAAAACTGGTTGGCAAAGGAAAACTCACCGATGTGGCCGCAGAGGCAGCCCTCGGCCGGGTGCATATCGCGCAGACCCTCGGTGAGTTGGCTGATTGTGATTTGGTGATCGAAGCCATCATTGAAAGATTAGACGCCAAACAAGCATTATTCAAGGAGTTAGAAGCGGTGGTTGGCCCATCGTGTGCGTTGGTGTCAAACACTTCTTCGCTCTCGATTACCGCCATCGCTTCAGCGTGTGCCCACCCTGAGCGCGTAGCCGGCTATCACTTCTTTAATCCGGTGCCATTGATGAAAGTGGTTGAAGTCATCGATGGTTTACGAAGCGACCCAGCGGTTGGCGATGCGCTGATGACATTGACGCAAACCTTAGGGCACACGGCTGTCAGAGCCAAAGACATGCCTGGTTTTATTGTCAATCACGCGGGTCGAGGCCTCGGTACTGAGGGCTTGCGGGTGGTGCAAGAGGGGGTCACAGGATTTGAAGTGGTCGATACGATCATGCGCGAGCAATGTGGCTTTCGTATGGGGCCATTTGAGTTGATGGACCTCACCGGTGTTGATGTGTCTCACCCGGTCATGGAGTCTATCTACCAGCAGTTTTACGAAGAGCCGAAATACAGGCCATCACCCATTACGGCTCAGCGCGTGGCAGGCGGTTTGTTTGGTCGCAAAGCGGGCGCGGGGTTTTACGATTACATTGACGGCAAGAAAAAAGAAGCCGCCTTACCGGCAGTGCCAACCCTAGAGAGCCTGCCGTCAGTCTGGATTAGCCCAGCGCATGAAGAGGGTCACGGCATGGCCGTGCAACTCTTTAAGTCTTTGGGTGTGACCATTCAAACCGGTAGCAAACCCGATGAGGGTAGTTTGATCGTGGTGACGCCGTTTGGTGAGGATGTATCAACAGTCGTTGCGTATCAGCGTCTTGATGCGAGTCGCACGGTTGGCGTGGATACGTTTGGGGGCGTTTCACCAGCCAGACGTCGGACGTTAATGGTCAGTCCGGCTACCACACCTCAGTGGCGTGATGCGGCCCATGCAATTCTCGCACTAGATCAAGTGGGGGTTAGCGTCATTCAGGATTCCCCGGGGTTTGTTGCTCAAAGAGTACTGGCCACGATTGTGAATATCGCTTGCGATATTGCGCAACAACAAATTGCTAGCCCAGCAGATATCGATCGTGCCGTGACTCTTGGCCTGAACTATCCTGCAGGCCCCTTAAGCTTAGGCGACACGCTTGGTGCCAAACGTGTGTTGGAAATCTTGAACAACATGCATTCGGTGACCGGCGATCCGCGTTACCGTGCCAGCCTCTGGTTGCAGAGGCGTGTTCAATTAGGCTTGTCGCTGTTACAGCCGAGTGCAACGTCATAAAACAATGATTTAAACCATACAAAAAAAGGCCCTTCATTGAAGGGCCTTTTTTTACAGACGTTAGAAACTATCGATTAGTTCAGCTGACCCACCATGTAATAGACGGCATCGCTAATGTCTTCATCGCTACCGTTGGCCAATCCACCTCTGGCAGGCATGGCGCCCTTGCCTTTGATGACGTTGGCAATCATGGTGTCCATTCCTGTCTCAACAACGGGACCCCAAGCGACTTTATCGCCAAGCTTGTGAGCACCAGCAACACCGGCGGCGTGACAGGCGAAACAGGCTTGGTTGTAGACCTTCTCGCCGTTGGCTAAATCAGCAGCGCTTTCTTCTTCTTTGGCGGGCGCTGCAGCTTCAGCTGGTGCAGTATCGACTTGGGCAACCGCCATGGGTTCAGGCGCCGACTCAGCTACCGCCGCTTCAGGCGCATCAACGGATGCGGCGACTTCAACCGGTTCCTCAAAGTTGGCACCAGCCGCATTTGTCATGTAGACGACAGCGCGCGCGATTTCCAGGTCATCTAAGCTTGGATTGCCTCCACGTGCTGGCATGACGCCTTTGCCGTTGATCACGCTAGCGATCATGCTGTCTAGTCCAGTGTCGATGACAGGGCCCCATGCCACCTGGTCAGCAAACTTGTGTGCACCAGCCACGCCAGCGTCGTGACAACCGGCACAGACAGCAGCGTAGACTTGCTCCCCGCTTTGTAAGACTTTTGGTGCATTTGCATCAATGATCTCAATTTGGGCGACAGGTGCAATACGCAGCGCAGTGGCTTCTGGACCAAGGGTGTCAGAACCCGCGGAGGTTTTTGTGCCCGAAGTGACCCAGCTCACTAGCAAAATGATCACCAAAATAGGAATCACAAACGACAAAATGACGGTGACGACTAGCTGTTTAGGCGTCTTAATCAAAGACCCATGGGCCTCACCGTGATCATCTTGCTGATCCTCGTGACGTGGTTCGTTCGTATTACTCATGAAGACACCTAAGTTGCGATAACCAAAAAAAGTTTGCACGATTATACCGGCAATGTCACCATACGCGCCAAACTGTCACCGCTAGACCGCGTGAGTCAGCGTATAATCCAACCCGCAGCGCCCGTAGTTCAACGGATAGAATTGGAGTTTCCGAAGCTCTCGATACAGGTTCGATTCCTGTCGGGCGCGCCAGCATATACACATTAGGCTTATCACACCCTTAAGCGTCATGATTTCCAGACGGTGACTTCAAAGCATCATGGAATTGCGCCACATATTGATCAAAGCTCAACTGATCGCTTGACTCAAGCTCAACTTGCGCCTCAATAGACTCTGTTTTTAAGCGTTCACCTAAGGCCTTTTCAGTGGCTGATAAGCCCGCTTGGGCATGGGTGTGAGTATGCTCGGTCGATAACTTCATGCCGAAAGCTTCGAATGAAAGTCCCTCTGTGCGTAGCGCCTCTAAAACTCTGGCAGAAGGCGTTAGAGAAGGATCGGCCACCTTATTGCGTTGCGGTTGCACAGCAGCCATGTATTGCGTGTCGCCGGTTTGCTGAGCCATCATGTCTGCGCAGGATTGAATGCGATTGAGCACTTGGTTTGCCCATTCAGTCATTAATACCGGTACCCCGGTGCGCATCAATGCCAGTTCGGGTTTGCGACCTTTTCGCACGACGGTTTTGAAATTTTGTGCGCTTTCCTCGCAAAAGCCGTCCTCGCCAAATGAGGGGCTGTTGTCTAATGCACAAAACAGCAAGAACGCGTCCATGAAGCGGGCGGTTTCTGGGCTGATGCCGCAGGGTTCAAAGGGGTCAATATCAAGACAGCGCACTTCAATGTACTGGACACCGCGCTCGGCAAGCGCGGTGATGGGCCGCTCGCCACGGCCAGTGGCGCGCTTTGGACGTATCGTCGAGTAATACTCATTCTCGATTTGCAAAAGGTTGCAATTCAATTGAATCCACTCACCATCTCGGTGGGTGCCCATCGATTGGTAGGGGGGCCACGCCGTGGTCACAGCCTCGTACATGCGAGATAAGAAAGTGGGTAAATCGTTATAGCAGGGCTTAAGCGTGGATTGGGCAGGGTTCTGATAACCGAAGTCGCTCATACGCAGGCTAGTGGCCCAGGGCAAGTAAAGGGTTTCATCGTCTAGCTTCTCTAACCCATGGTCAGCGTGTTTGATGAAGTCACTGCTAACGGCAGGTGAGGCACCAAAGAGATACATCAATAACCAACTGTAGCGCACAAAATTACGAATCAAACTGACGTACCCCGCCGACTGGCGCTCTTGCGCCGATTCGCCGGGCAGGTCTAACAATGCCCACATTTGATCTGGAAATGAAAAGTTATAGTGCAACCCTGCGATGCATTGCATCGGTTTACCGTATCTCACCGCCAGCCCACGCCGATAGACGTGTTTGAGCATGCCGCTGTTAGAGGTGCCGTACCAAGCAATCGGAATTTGAGCCTCGGGAGGTAACCTCGCAGGCATTGACTGATTCCAAAACACTTCTCGATCCAAGCCCGCGACTGCTAGCCGATGCACCCAGTCTAATGAGCGCATCAGTGAGTCGACATCGCCATGCGTGTCGGTGATCAGTTCCAACAAGGCTTCGGCGTAGTCCGTGGTGATGTGCGGGTGGGTCAGTGCGCGGCCCAGTGACGCAGGGTGAGGCGTCATGGCTAGGCGAGCCGAGTCGTCCACCCGCAAGCCTTCTTTTTCTATTCCCCGAAGGGCTTTTGCCAGCAGTTCGGGGGACTGTTTTAGGCGGCCAAGGCGCTGTTGCAGCAAGGTGGTCAACCGATTACCTCGTGATGTCATTAAAATCGCGGTTTTAGCGTTAGATTGTACGTGAACCGTCGGGTGGTTGATTTGTCTCGCCGGCATAAAGGGAAAGCCAGTCATGAACACCGCAATGAATACAACAATGAGCACCGTAATGAGCCCCACGTTTCGTTGGCGGCCATGTGCAAGCGCACTGCTCCTTATCCTGTTGGTTAGTTTACTGGCAGGCTGTTACCCAAAATACAACTGGCGAGAAATGCCGGTTGCCGATGGTCTGGCAGTGGTCGCGTTTCCTGCCCGCGTAGACACGGCCGAGCGCGAGATTGAGCTCGCCGGGATGAAGGTGAATTTTGTCATGACGAGCGCAACCGTTGATCAAACTGTCTTTTCATTTGGTTACGCGCAACTGCCCCTTGAAAGCACACCTGAAGAGCGGGTGCAGGCCCAGCAAGCAATGATTAAGTCTCTTGAATCCGGCATGAGTCAGTCTGTTGGTGAACAGGCGCTGGCCGGCGAGACGTTTGTTTTGCGTCGACAAGCGGGTGACACTGAGTTGGTTATGCATGCCAAGGTCGTGCTCTACCATGATGTGGTGATGCAACAAATTGTGGCGGGTCCGCCTGAGGAGTTAAGCCAAGAGTTGGCTGACGAATTCATGCGGTCGCTGGCAATGCGTTAACGGGGTTGAGTAAACCCAAGTAGATTGCTTGGGCCACACAGGCTTGGCGACCATAAACATTGAGTTTTTTACTGGCGTTACGCAGATGAAAGTTGACGGTACTTTCGCTGAGCCCAAGAATGGCTGCGGTTTCCCAGCTGGTTTTTCCGCGCGACACCCAGTTCAGACACTGCAGTTCGCGGTCGGTTAACGGTGCTTTGATCATTTTTTTTGTAACCTATTATGACAACGGCTTGACTTAATCGCGACAGTTTGAACACAAATGCCAAGTTTGTTAATTCGCATAATCCCTGAATTTTGCTTAGGAATCTAAAATGAGCGTTCTATTGGCAGCCTACTTGAGCACTATTTTGCGGATGCTGCCACTGGTGGTTTGCGGTCTGATTGGTTTTGTATGGGGCAAACGTGGCATCGCCTATCCATCGGCTTTTGTGTCAACGCTTGTGACCTATGTGGCGATTCCATTATTGGTGTTTCACACACTGATGACCACGCCCTTAGATGCGGATGCTTTGTTGTTGATTTTGGGTGTCTCAACAGTTTCTTTGTTGGGTGCGGCGTTGTTGGTGGCGGGATTGCTCTGGGTGTTTCGCCTGCCGGTGGCTGCTCTGGGACAAACGGCTTGGATGCCTAATGCAGGTAACTTGGGTTTGCCTATGGCCACACTGGTGTTTGGCGCCGAAGGCCTAACGGTAGCCATTGCTTTTTTTGCGGTCTCCTCATTTCTTAGCTTCACATTAGGCCTGCGCTGGCTGACAGGATCGGCTGGTAAGGTTTCACGGCAGCCAGTCGTGTGGGCGACGATTCTGGCCGTTCTTGGTCGCGCGGTAGGCCTCTCAGCGCCCGAATGGTTATTGGAAAGTGCGCTTCTATTGGGAAGCCTAGCGGTGCCATTGATGCTGCTGACACTGGGGCATGCCTTGTCGGCGCTGCCACGTTCGGGATTAAAGGCAGGCACACTAGTGGCGATGACACGATTTACGAGCGGCGGCCTGGTGGCGCTTATATTATTAACAGTGAGTGGTCTGCCACATGCCATTGCCGCGCCAATCGCGTTACAGATGGTGATGCCTTGTGCCATCAACAGCTACTTGTTTGCACGCTTGCACGGCACCGAAGGTGATGCTTCGGCGGGCGGTGTGTTGGTTTCTACACTTGCCTTTATCCTTTTGGCGCCACTATTACTGTGGGCCTTAGGCGCGACTTAATGAAGTCGCGGTGTTACACTTTTTGTTAAACGTTTTTGGCGCCGATTTGGCTGATCTGCTTGCGGGCGCCTCACAAATCCTGCTAAAGAGGTCCGAATGACTGACTCTACTCTGCCTGTTTCGCCATCTCAGGCAACTGCTCACCCGGAAAGTGTGGGTGTGGTGCAAACACAATTTTTTGATTTTCATGAGCCGTTACCGTTAAGTAGTGGCCAAACGCTTGACGCTTACACATTGGCTGTACAAACCTACGGCACATTGAATGCTGAGCGCTCGAATGCCGTCTTGATTTGTCATGCCTTAAATGCCTCACAGCACGTGGCCGGCACGTCTGCCGATGACCCCAATGAGGTCGGTTGGTGGGACAACATGATTGGTCCTGGCAAACCCGTAGACACAAACATTTTTTTTGTCATTGGCGTCAACAATTTAGGCTCGTGCTTTGGGTCTACAGGACCCGCGTCAATCAATCCTGCTACCGGGCAACCATGGGGCGCCGCATTTCCCGTTTTAACAGTGGAAGACTGGGTCATGGCGCAGGCGCGTTTGGCTGATCAGTTTGGCATTGAGCGTTTTGCCGCGGTCATGGGCGGCTCACTTGGCGGCATGCAAGCCTTGAGCTGGTCGATTACTTGTCCCCAGCGGGTTGCCAATTGTGTAGTGATTGCCAGCACACCAAGGCTGTCGGCTCAGAACATTGGGTTCAATGAGGTCGCACGGCGTGCCATCATCACAGATCCAGAGTTTTATGGTGGTGATTATTACGCTCACGGCGTGGTGCCTCGCAGGGGGCTCGCCGTAGCCCGAATGGTCGGGCACATCACTTACCTGTCTGATGACGACATGGCTGAAAAGTTTGGCCGCACACAACGCGCCCCAGCCGCCGATGGTGATTACCACTACGGCTTCGACGTGGAGTTTGAGGTTGAGTCTTATCTGCGCTATCAGGGAGAAAAGTTCTCTAAATACTTTGACGCCAACACATACCTGCTGATCACGCGCGCACTGGACTATTTTGACCCCTCACGGCAAACCGCAGGGAATTTAACGCATGCGTTAAGTGAGGTTGAAGCCAATTTCCTTTTGGTGTCTTTCTCAACCGACTGGCGCTTCCCGCCCGCGCGCTCGCGCGAGATAGTCAAAGCCTTACTTAACAACGAAGTGTCCGTGACTTATGCAGAAATTGATGCGCCTCATGGGCATGATGCCTTTTTGTTAACTGATCAGCGTTATCACTCTGTGGTGCGAGGGTACTTCCAGCGGATTGCCAAGGAGTTGACCGATGGCTGAGCATCGACAGGCGCCAATCAGGCGTGACTTCCAGCGAATAGCGGGTTGGGTAGACGCACAAAGTCGTGTACTAGACCTTGGTTGTGGCGATGGTGGGCTGCTGGGCTACCTGCAACAGCAGCGACAGGTTCGTGGTGTGGGCGTAGAAATCGATGATCAGCGTGTCATTGGTTGCGTTCAACGCGGTGTGGATGTTATTCAACAAAACCTTGAGGACGGCTTGGCACTATTTAGTGACCAGCAATTTGATACGGTGGTTTTGTCGCAGACGCTTCAATCTATGCACCACACGGAGCACATTCTGCGTGAAATGGTTCGAGTGGGACGCACGGGCGTGGTGTCGTTTCCAAATTTTGGCTATTGGCCACATGGTTGGTCTATTTTGCGGGGGCGCATGCCGATCACCAAGCAAATGCCTTACAAATGGTATGACACACCCAATATCCACTTGTGCACGATTAAAGACTTTGAGGATTTGTGTCAGAAGCTGCGCTTAAACATCATCGAACGCGTGACATTTAGTCCAACGGCAGAGGTCACTTGGCTGCCGAGTTGGCGCGCGACCCTCGCGCTCTATCGATTCAGTGATAGCTGATGTTCGCTAGCATTTACTTTGGGCGTCGGGTTGCACCCTTATTGGCACTGGGTTTTGCCAGTGGTTTGCCATTGGCGCTGACCGGTGGCACCTTGCAAGCGTGGGCCACGGTTGAGAACGTTTCTTTGCAAGAAATTGGTTTTCTGACCTTGGTCGGCACCGCTTACACCTTGAAGTTTTTATGGGCACCTTTAGTCGATCGATTCGTGCCACCGCTTTTAGGACGCCGACGCGGTTGGATGGCATTAACCCAAATCTTGTTGGCACTTGGATTGGTTGCCATGGGGCAGGCATCGCCTGCGACCTCACTTGGGCCCTTGGCCATGATCGCCATATTGGTGGCGTTTTTCTCAGCGACCCAAGACATCGCGTTCGATGCCTACCGCACGGATGTGCTGCATGCCAAAGAGCGCGGTGCAGGTGCGGCGTTGTCAGTGCTAGGGTACCGCTTAGCCATGTTGGTTTCTGGTGGTTTGGCACTGATCGTGGCCGATCAGTGGGTCGGCTGGCAAAACATGTACATGTTGATGGGGGCGTTAATGCTGCTTGGGGTGTTTGCGACCTTGGCAGCACCCGAACCAGAGCATCCGGCTGAGCCGCCGTTGTCATTGGCTGTGGCGGTTATGGCGCCTTTGCGGGAGTTCTTTTCTAGAAAGGGCGTGTGGACGTTGCTCTTATTGATTGTGCTCTATAAGCTCGGTGATGCGTTTGCTGGAGCACTTTCGACCACATTCTTAATCCGTGGTGCTGGTTACAGCGCGACGGAGGTTGGCACGATCAATAAATTGATGGGCTTGACCGCGACCATTATTGGCGCCTTGGTGGGCGGCTCTTTGATGGCTCGTTTCGGATTGTATCGATCGCTGATGTTTTTTGGGGTGTTGCAGGCCGTTTCAAATTTTGGGTACTGGCTCATCGCGGTCAGTCCGCAAAACATTTACTTGATGGCATTTGGCGTTGGCTTAGAAAACTTGTGTGGCGGCATGGGCACCGCGGCATTTGTGGCATTGTTAATGGGATTGTGCCAGCAGCAGTTTTCCGCCACGCAATTTGCCCTGTTATCGGCTTTGTCAGCGGTTGGTCGCACGTATTTGGCTGGACCATTGGCACCACCCATGATTGAGAGTATGGGGTGGCCAGGCTTCTTTGTCGTGACGGTATTGATCGCTTTGCCAGGTCTTTGGTTGCTTTGGCGTCGTAGGGCGTACATTGATTACATAGACTCTGATATTAAGAAGCTGGCTGAAGCTTAAGGCGAGGGTGATCAAGTCATGGGCGGACTTTGCTTAAAGCGTCACATCGTAGTCAATGGTGAGCGGTGCATGATCAGAAAAGCGTTGGTCTTTGTATATGCTCACCTGACGAGCTTTGCTAGCCACACCCGGGGTGGCGATTTGATAATCAATTCGCCAACCCACATTCTTTGCCCAGGCCTGACCTCGATTGCTCCACCACGTGAACTGATCCTCTCCGGGTTCAATAGTCCTAAAGACGTCAACAAATCCGACGTCATCAAAGACCTGTGTTAACCACTCTCTTTCTTCGGGTAAGAAGCCAGAGTTCTTTCGGTTGCCGCGCCAGTTTTTTAGATCAATCTCTTTGTGTGCGATGTTCCAGTCGCCGCAGATGATGAAGTCGTGTCCGGTTTCTTGGTGCTGTTTCATGAGACTTTCCAACCATGGTCTGAAAGCCCCCAAAAACCGCATTTTGACGGCCTGTCTTTCATCACCACTTGAGCCTGATGGCAAGTAAGCGCTCATGATCGTGAGGTTTGGCCAACGGGCCATGATCAGTCGTCCCTCATTATCAAAGTCAGGTATGCCAAGACCCATCGTCACCTCTTGGGGTGCTTGGCGAACATACAATCCCACGCCGCTATAGCCCTTCTTTTGCGCGCAATGGAAGTGACCCTGATAGGGTTCTGGATGGGTCATTGTCTGGTCAAGGTCTTCGGCCTGGGCTTTGAGCTCTTGTAAGCAGATGACGTCTGCACCGTGCTGAGTCATCCAGGGGTGCAGGCCTTTACGAAAGGCCGCCCGAATACCATTGACGTTAATTGAGGTAACCCGCAGCAAAGTGAACTCCACAAAAATGAGATAATCGATCAGACTAAAAAGCGGATACAAATCATGACTATTGACGCCACGGCAACTCAGGCGATGGGGTTGAGCAAAGCAGCCTTTGTTCACTTTGCATTAAGTGAGGGTGTGCTTCGGTTTGGCCAGTTTCAAACCAAATCAGGACGCCAAAGTCCGTATTTTTTTAACGCTGGCTTATTCAACCACGGTGCCAGTCTAGCCCGCTTGGGGCAATTCTACGCCGAGACGCTTCTGTCGTCAGGTCAGCCGTTTGATATGTTGTTTGGACCGGCTTACAAGGGCATCTCATTGGCGGCTAGCACGGCCATGGCTTTATCAGAACGTGTGGAGTGTCGCGATCGCCAGATTCCCTTTGCTTTCAACAGAAAAGAAGCCAAAGATCACGGTGAGGGCGGGCAGCTGGTCGGGGCTCCCTTGGCAGGCCGGGTGGTCATCATTGACGATGTCATCACGGCAGGCACTTCGGTTAGAGAATCGGTTGACATCATCAAAGCGGCTGGCGCCGAGCCGGTTGCGGTTCTGATCGCGTTGGACCGGATGGAGCGTGCAGGCGCGGAGGATAATTTGTCGGCAGTCTCAGCGGTGCAAGAAGTGGGTAATCGTTATGGATTGCCGGTGATCACGATTGCCAACTTGGACGATGTCTTGTCAGTTATCACGCAACAGTCAGAATTTAGCCAGCACGCTGAAGCGGTTCTAGCGTATCGCCAGCGTTACGGCATTTTGCGTGAGAACCCATGACCTTGCGGCATATTTGCGGGCGAGGTTTGACGTTACTGGTGTTACTAGTGACGTTGAGTTTGTCGGGCTGTGGGGCGCTATGGGATGCGATGTATCCACCGCCGCCAGATCCAAGAGCAACCGTTGGGTTCTATATCGCTAAAACAGAACCTTCAGAAGGCTGGCTCAAACGGTCGACCACTGACACGGATCGTGTGCTGTATCTCTCTCAAGAAGCCATTGTCACCGGTACTGAAATCAGATCAGCCACGCCGATGATTGATCCGGCGGGTTATTTCTTTGTGGCGATTCGTTTAAATGACAGCGGTACCCGCAAGTTAGCGCAGGCTTCAGCGCGCGCGGTGGGCGATAGGTTGGCGCTTGTTATTGACACCCGCTTGTTGGGGTCGGCTCCCATTGATGCGCCAATTGATAAGGGGTTGTTTGCAATGGCGACCAGAGATCGATCTTCAGCGTTTGCATTGGCTCAAGCGTTGAGCGCTATCGACTGATTACTACGCAGCAGATGCCGTCTTTTCAATGCCGGCATTTCTGTTTCTCTAAGCGCTATCAGTTTGGTCAAGCATCACGACAAGATTGTCTCGGTGAATCAATTCTGACTCATCGGTTTGCCCCAAAATATCAGCAATCCGATGGCTAGGCTGCCCCATGATGCGTCGGGTGTCGCCACTAGAATAATTGGTTAAGCCGCGCGCGTATTCGCGACCTTGACTATCGATGCAGGCCACCAAATCGCCCTTTTCAAATGTCCCCTCGACGGCTTTTACGCCAACAGGTAACAAGCTTTTACCGTCTTGCAACACAGCTTTAACAGCGCCGTCATCAAGCGTGAGTTGTCCGCGCAGCCGCAAGTGATCGGCCATCCATTGTTGGCGAGCAGACCAGACGGGCTGTTTTGCTGTCAAGGTGGTGCCAATGGATTGTCCTTGCGCGAGACGACCTAGGACGTTGGTCTCACGTCCAGAGGCGATGACGGTGTGTGCGCCGCTACGAGCGGCTCGCCGAGCGGCTAGGACTTTGGTGAGCATGCCACCTTTGCCGATGTGACTGCCAGCACCGCCTGCCATGTTTTCTAAAAGCGGGTCATCGGCCTCAGCGTATTCGATCAGCTGCGCATGCGGATGCTGACGTGGGTCTCGATCGTATAAGCCCGACTGATCGGTCAGGATGATTAGAGTGTCAGCTTCAACTAGGTTGGTCACCAGTGCCGCTAGTGTGTCGTTATCGCCGACTTTGATCTCGTCGGTCGCGACGGTGTCATTTTCATTGACGATAGGAATAACGCCTAATCGTAACAATGCAAAGAGCGTCGTTCGGGCGTTCAAATAACGCCTGCGATCAGACAGGTCTTCGTGAGTTAATAGGATTTGTGCTGTGCGCAGACCATGGGGTGCAAAAGCGTTTTCGTAGGCTTGAGCAAGACCCATCTGACCCACGGCGGCAGCTGCTTGAAGCTCATGCATCTCGGATGGACGACGCTTCCATCCCAAACGCGCCATGCCTTCAGCGATGGCGCCACTCGAGACGAGGACCACGTCTTTGTCCAAAGCACGCAGGTCAGCAATTTGCTGCGCCCACTGTGTGACAGCATTGTGGTCGACGCCTTGACCGTCATTGGTGACAAGGCTAGAACCCACTTTGACAACCAAGCGGTGGCCGTTTTTAGCTGCGCCTAGTGACTCAGCGGCGATGGTCATGACAGGTCTCCGCGACCAGGATCAAATCGCGGATCCTCATACTGGAAGTCGCCTGAGTCAAGATCGGTTTGTTCATGCTCTTTGTCACGCGCCAGGTCTAGGGCGTCTTGCAGGTCCCAAAGCAGCTGTTGAGTGCCATCACCGGTCAGCGCTGAAATGGCATAAACAGGGCCCTGCCACTGACTTTGCTCGATGAATGCCTTTGTGACGTGTTCAGCGTCTTGAATCATGTCGAACTTATTCAGTAACAACCAGCGTGGCTTTGCGTAAAGCTCGGCATCGTATTTCTTGAGCTCCCCTTCAATGGCGAGCATTTCGGCAACAGCCACAGGCACACGGTCTTGATCTGGATCCATGGCTGAGAGATCGACTAGGTGCAACAAAATGCGCGTGCGGCTTAAGTGGCGCAAAAACAGGTGACCCAATCCAGCGCCCTCAGAGGCGCCTTCGATCAAACCGGGGATATCAGCGACCACGAAACTGCGTGAAGGGGATGTTCGCACCACGCCAAGATTTGGGTGCAGGGTAGTAAACGGGTAATCGGCAATCTTAGGTTTGGCGTTTGAAATTTTGGTGATGAGAGTTGATTTGCCTGCATTGGGCATGCCCAGCAAACCGACGTCTGCCAAGACTTTGAGCTCTAGGGTCAGGCGCCGCTGTTCGCCCTCTTTACCAGAGGTGAACTTTCTAGGGGCACGGTTCACACTGGACTTAAAGTGCAGGTTACCTAATCCGCCTGCGCCACCTTCGGCGAGCACCACAGTTTGTCCGTGGGTATCAAGGTCGAACAAGATATCGCCAGTGTCGGCGTCGTGTATGACAGTGCCCACTGGCATTCGCAACACAATGTTGTCCGCGCCCGCGCCATATTGATCGGCACCTCGACCGTTCTCGCCATTACGGGCGACGTGTTTACGGGCATAACGGAAGTCGATCAGGGTATTGATGTTGCGGTCTGCTGTGGCGACAACACTACCGCCGCGTCCGCCATCGCCACCATCGGGTCCGCCATAAGGGATGTACTTTTCGCGACGAAAACTCGCCGCCCCATTGCCGCCTTTGCCTGCAATGACTTCGATGGTTGCTTCGTCAACGAATTTCATGATTGCTCTTTTAAATAAAAAAACCCTGCCGCGAACGACAGGGTCTCTTTCTGTCGTGCTAAACGAAGTTATTCCGCGATGACAGACACGGTTGACTTGTTTAGATGGCCCTTAACGGCAAATTTGACTTTACCCTCGACCAATGCAAACAGTGTGTGATCCTTGCCGATACCGACGTTGCTGCCTGGGTGGAACTTTGTGCCACGCTGACGAACGATGATGGAACCTGCTGGAATGAGTTGACCGCCGTAGGCTTTAACGCCAAGTCGCTTCGATTCCGAATCGCGACCGTTACGGGTTGAGCCACCGCCTTTTTTCTGTGCCATGATTTGCTCCTATAGCGACTGACGCTTACGCCGCGATTGATTCGATACGGATTTCGGTGAAATTCTGCCGATGACCTTGACGCTTTTGATAGTGCTTGCGACGGCGCATCTTGAAGATTTTGACCTTGTCGTGGCGTCCTTGCGCAAGAACAGTCGCTTTGACCACTGCACCTTCGACTAGCGGGGCGCCGATTTTAATCTGCTCGCCTTCGCCGACCGATAATACGTGATCTAGCGTAATTTCTTGCCCAATGTCTGCCGGTATCTGTTCTATTTTAAGTTTTTCGCCTGCGGCAACGCGATACTGCTTGCCACCGGTTTTTATGACCGCGTACATGGGTTAACCTCTTGGTTTGGATAGCTGTTTGGGTAAATGTTTCTTTCAAACTTTCCTTCGGCGCTATGCCGAACCCAACAATATACCTTTTAACTCTTTGAAAGTCAAAAGAATTCTGTGTCTGCCATCAACCAACTGCTAGCACCTATCAATGCCGATATGACGGCTGTAGACACGGTCATTCGCGACTGTCTCGACTCAGACGTGGTGTTGATTCGCACTATAGGCGACTACATCATCGGCTCAGGTGGCAAACGCATCCGTCCGGCAATGGTGTTGTTATCGGCCAAAGCCTTTGGCTACACGGGTCACCAGCACCTCAAAATGGCAGCTGTGATCGAGTTTATTCACACCGCTACGTTATTGCACGACGACGTGGTTGATGAGTCCGCTCTAAGGCGAGGAAGTCGCACCGCTAATGATGTGTTTGGCAACGCGGCCAGTGTTTTAGTGGGCGACTATTTGTATTCACGCGCCTTTGAAATGATGGTTGAAGTCGATAGCATGTCGGTCATGCGGGTCATGTCCCAAGCAACCAAAGTCATCTCTGAGGGCGAAGTGCTGCAGTTGATGAATGTGAATGACCCCAATGTCACGCAAGAAAACTATCTGCAAGTGGTTCGCTACAAAACCGCAAAGCTGTTCGAAGCGGCGGCGCGAGTCGGCGCCATATTGGCGGACGTCGACGCGGCACAGCAAGAGGCAGCGGCTACTTACGGGCGTCACATGGGCACAGCCTTTCAGCTGGTAGACGACTTGTTGGACTACTCCGGCGATGCCGAAACGCTTGGCAAGAGCGTTGGCGATGACTTGCGCGAAGGTAAGCCGACTTTGCCGTTGCTGCGCGTTCTAGAGGTTGGTAACGCCGATCAACAAGCCATCGTTAGGCACGCCATTGAAAACGGTGATGGTGACTTTGAAGCGGTTGCCCAAGCGATCGGCCAAACCGATGCATTGGCACACACCCGGCGGGCCGCAGAGGCTGAAGTCGA
>JAWOGG010000036.1:0-11732 GCA_046497085.1 Orrella sp. | reverse complement strand
CGTCCCGGCCTCCTGGAGGGAGCGGGCGGCTTCCTCGGGCGCGGGCACCGGCACGTCCAGCCCGCAGGCCTCACACTGGACCAGTTGCCCGACCTCCGCCTCGTCGGCCCGGCAGAGGGCGCCGCACGAACATCGGAACTCGATCGTCACGCCTGTCTCCTCCATGCGTGGCAGGGTACCCTATTGTACGGATGCCGCGACCCGGCTGCACGTCTTTTCTCGTTGACCCCTGCCTTTCACGTACATAAACTACGTTTGCCGTTAGTCCGGCGGTTCCGCCCGTTTGTGAACCGCAGTGCCCGCTCCACCCCTTTCCGAGGACGTCGTGCCCGAAACGCCATCACCCAAGCCGGCGCTGGACGAATCGTATGTCGGGATGGTCCGAGGCCTTCTGGCCGAGAGGCGGCGCGGCCAGTTGGCCCGCGCCTTGGCGGACCTGCACCCGAGCGACGTGGCAGACCTGTTCGACTCCTTCGACACCGAAGAGCGGGTCCGCCTGTTCTCGCTGCTCCTTTGACTTCCCCGTGCCGCAACCGCTTGTAGTGGTTGTAAACAGCAACAGCCAACACACGCTTGGATGCTTCCTGACCAATCACATACTTATCTAAAAACGCCTTGATTTCAGCTGGCGTCGGCAATTCGGTTTTGATGGCATCGCGTGTGCTCGCTTCGATTTCATCACGGATGATATCTGTGCAAAGGTCGACGCATTCATCGCAAATGAACACTGACGGGCCAGCAATTAATTTGCGAACCTCATTTTGCGTCTTGTTACAAAACGAGCAGGTAAGCGCTTTATCGGTTGTCGAGGCTTTTTTATCGGTCATTGGTGTCTAGATCGGCTTTAGCCAGCATCGGCTCGTGTGGTCAGCATTTTGTCGATGATGCCATATGACACGGCGTCTTCGGCCGACATAAAATTATCTCGCTCTGTATCAAGCTCGATGCGGCTGACGGGTTGCCCTGTGCATTCTGCGAGGATTTGATTCAATCGCTCCCGCAAACTCAAAATTTCTTTGGCTTGGATCTGAATATCGGAGGCCTGACCTTGTGCACCGCCCGATGGCTGATGAATCATTATCCTGGAATTAGGCAGTGCAAAGCGCTTGTCTTTGGCACCTGCAGCCAACAGAAACGCTCCCATGCTTGCCGCTAGACCAGTGCACAGAGTGGATACATCAGGTTTGATAAAGCGCATCGTGTCAAACATTGCCATGCCGGCGTACACCGATCCTCCTGGCGAGTTAATGTACAAACCGATGTCCTTATCAGGATTTTCTGACTCGAGAAAGAGCATCTGCGCCACAATCAAATTTGCGGATTGGTCATTGACTGAGCCCACCAAAAAGATGACGCGCTCTTTTAAAAGCCGAGAGTAAATGTCGTAGGATCGCTCACCGCGGCCCGACTGCTCAACAACCATGGGAATATATCCAAGGCTAGTTGGCGTCACAGACTCGCCGCCGTGCATTGACGCATAGAAATCTGTAAACCTGCTCATACTCATGTGCTCTGACCTCAATATGCGATAAATTTTAGGCCGCTTGGCCTTCCGTGCCCATCAGTTCTTCGAACACCACAGCATCATCTGTCACCTTGGCATTGGCTAAGACGTGATCTACCACATTGTCCTCTAAGACAATCGATTCAATCTCAGCGCGTCTCTGGCGATCTGACAAGTAATAGCTCACAACTTGAGCAGGCTGTTCATAATTCTGGGCAAATTTCTCAATTTTTTCTTTCACTTGCTCAGGCTTGGCTTGCAAACCCAATTCGCGGATTAGCTCACCGATCATCAAGCCCAGCTTGACGCGTCGCTGAGCCTCGTCAGTGAACGTCTCAGGAGGGATCGGTACGGTTTCAGCATTGGGTAAGCCACGCTGCTTGAGTTCTTCGCGGGCTGCCTGTACGCGACTCTCGGCTTCTGAGTTGACCAACGCCTTAGGCACATCAAATGTTGCCGCTGCAAGCAAAGCATCCATTACGCTGCCTTTCGTGCGCGATGAGGTACGAGCCTCAACTTCGCGCTCAAGGTTTTGGCGGATGTCAGCCATCAGCTTTTCAACACTGCCTTCAGCTTGCCCTAGCGAAGTAGCAAAAGCTTCGTCAACAACGGGCAACTCTGGACGGGCAACTTCTTTAACTGTGATGGTGAAATCGGCAGTCTTGCCAGCCACTTCTTGACCACCGTAATCGGCTGGAAAGGACAGTGGGAAGGTTTTTTCCTCGCCCGCTTTCATGCCGCGAACAGCCGCTTCAAATTCGGGCAACATGCGGCCCTTACCGATGACAAAAGCAAAATCTTCGGCTGAGCCGCCTTCAAATGCGACACCGTCAATTTTGCCTAGAAAATCAATTTTCACTTGATCGTTATCCGAGGCTTCGCGACCTTCTTCAGCAACATACTCTGCTCGCTGCTCACGCAAAATATTCAAGGTCTTTTCGACTTCGGCGTCCGAGACAGCACAAACCGAGCGTTTCACTTCAAGAGCACTAACATCAGGCAATGCGATTTCAGGATAGACCTCGAAGGTCGCAAAAAAAGCGAGTGTGCCCTCGGAAACACCCTCTTGCTTGGGTTCCAGCGACGGTGAACCAGCCACTTTCAACCCTGTCTGCTCGAGGGATTCTTCCAATGCTTGACCAACCTTTTGGTTGATCACGTCATAGCGAATGCCAGGGCCGTGGGATCGTTCTAGCATCGACATAGGCACTTTGCCAGGACGAAAACCGGCTGACTTTGCGGTCTTAGCTGTTTTTATGAGCTCTTTTTTTACTTCCTGCTCAACTTCGGCCAAGGCGACAGAGACTTCGATTCGGCGCTCAAGGCCTTCAAGCGTTTCAACCACGGGTTGCATAGATAGGTCACCAACTCGATCAAGTCGGGGCTAACACCAAACAATAGCCCCGGGGTTTCAAAAAAAATGGTGCGAAGGGCGGGACTCGAACCCGCACACCCGTTAAGGCGTCAGGACCTAAACCTGGTGCGTCTACCAATTTCGCCACCTTCGCAGTCAGCATGATTGTAGCGCACACAAACACTTCGTTCCCGGCAACCCCAGAACTTGTGTCAGTAAGGCTAAAATTGCGTGCATGAATACTCGTCTAAACATGCTTCAACCATACCCATTTGAGAAGCTTCGCAAGCTCTTATCGTCAGCCAAGCCAGAGAACACAGGCTTGCCACTAATCGATTTATCAATCGGTGAGCCCAAACACGCCGCTCCCCTTTTGGCCAAACAGGCTATTACTGACTCGCTAGATGGGCTATCTGGTTACCCACCAACCAAAGGTAGCGACAAGCTTAGAGGCGTGATTGCCGATTGGTTACAGAATCGGTACCAACTACCTCAGGTGAACCCTCAAACCCAAGTGCTGCCAGTTTTGGGCTCGCGAGAAGCGCTGTTTGCTTTTGCCCAGGTAATCATTGACAGCAGCAAGGGCGGGTGGGTTGTTTGTCCAAATCCGTTCTATCAAATCTACGAAGGTGCTGCCTTGCTAGCGGGAGCAACGCCCTTTTACGTCAACAGCGACGAAAACAATAATTTTTTGTCCGATTGGCGTAGCGTACCGGCAGAAATTTGGCGCGACACACAGCTACTGTTTGTATGCAGCCCCGGTAATCCCGCAGGTGGGATGATGGGCTTAGAGGATTGGCGCGAGCTCTTCAGCCTAGCGGACAAGCACGATTTTGTGATCGCCTCAGACGAGTGTTATAGCGAGATTTACCTCAACGAAGCCAACCCACCGATGGGCGGCCTAGAGGCTTCACACCTTCTTGGGCGACATGATTTCAGTCGATTGGTGAGTTTCTCCAGTCTATCCAAGCGATCCAACCTACCGGGTTTGCGCTCTGGCTTCGCAGCGGGTGATGCCAATCTGTTGAAACAGTTTCTTCTCTACAGAACCTACCATGGCAGCGCGATGTCACCTATTGTGGCTGCAGCAAGCATAGCTGCATGGCAGGATGAAGCCCATGTCAGAGAGAATCGCCAGGCCTATCGTGAAAAATTTGATGCTGTTCTACCCATTCTGCGACCCGTTCTGGATGTAAAGCGGCCAGACGCCTCGTTTTATTTATGGGCATCAACGCCTATCGATGACGCGCAGTTCACCCATGATTTACTCGATCAACAGGCTGTGCGTGTGTTGCCAGGCAGCTACGTTTCGCGCGAGGCTCAGGGCACAAATCCTGGCTCACATCGCATTCGAATCGCGCTCGTGGCCCCACTTGAGCAATGCGTTGAAGGGGCAAAGCGCATTGCCAGTTATGCCAAATCAATTGTGTAACGTCATGCGGGGCTTAATGCCCTAGCCCATCGTTATTGGCTACACTCTCGTGCAAATATCTGACCACTCCCCTTACGAAGGAACTAGACAATCATGACTCTCGATCTTCAAACCACCATTGAACGCGCCTGGGAAGACCGCGCTTCTTTGTCAGCGCAAACCGCTGACGCCACCGTGCGTGAAGCTGTCGAACACGCCATAGATGCTTTAGATCAAGGCACGATGCGGGTGGCTGAAAAAACGGGCGATGATTGGGTGGTCAACCAGTGGTTAAAAAAGGCCGTGCTGTTGTCATTTCGCTTAAACGACAATGAGGTTATGGGCCAAGCACCGCTGCAGTTCTTTGACAAAGTGCCCTTGAAATTCGCTGAGTTCGGCGACAACGCGTTCTCCGCGGGTGGCTATCGGGTAGTACCTCCCGCGGTGGCCCGCCGTGGCTCATTCATTGGCAAGAACGTGGTGTTAATGCCTTCATACGTAAACATTGGTGCTTATGTCGATGAAGGCACCATGGTAGACACCTGGGCAACGGTCGGCAGCTGCGCACAAATCGGTAAGAACGTCCACTTGTCTGGTGGTGTTGGCATCGGTGGTGTGCTGGAACCCTTGCAGGCCAACCCGACGATCATCGAAGACAACTGCTTTATCGGTGCACGCTCTGAAGTTGTTGAGGGCGTTGTTGTGGAAGAAAACGCTGTTCTGGCGATGGGTGTGTTCTTGTCACAGAGCACACGAATTTACGACCGTGAAACCGGCAAGATTACATTTGGTCGTGTACCAGCCGGCTCAGTGGTTGTGCCAGGCTCATTGCCTTCTGAGGACGGCACGCATAGCCTTGCTTGCGCTGTGATTGTTAAAAAAGTCGATGCGCAAACTCGCGCTAAAACCAATATTAATGACCTTTTACGAGCGTAATTTACTGTGAATGAATCCACCGTTCTGCATCGCACCAAAGCCCTAATCGAGCGTCCCTCTGTCTCGCCTGAAGACGCGGGATGCCAAGTGCTTTTGATGGAATCGCTATCGCCACTAGGCTTTAGCGCTGAGACATTCGAGCGCAGTGGCACCACAAACCTGTGGGCCCGCCGGGGCACAACAGGACCACTGGTGGTTTTCGCAGGACACACCGATGTGGTGCCGAGTGGACCTTTAGACCAATGGCACTCCGATCCTTTTGTGCCAACGATTAAAGATGACAAGCTATACGGCAGAGGTGCCGCTGACATGAAAACCTCAATCGCGGCTTTTGTGACTGCGGCCGAAGAGTTCGTGATGGCAAATCCTAACCATCACGGGTCGATTGCACTGCTCATCACATCCGATGAAGAAGGACCAGCCACCGATGGCACGGTGATGGTTTGTGAAGCCTTGAAAGCCCGCGGAGAAACCCCTGACTTTTGTATTGTTGGTGAACCCACATCGGTCGACAGCTTAGGGGACACAATCAAGAATGGCCGGCGCGGCTCGATGTCAGGCAAGCTTCGCATCATAGGTAAACAAGGTCACATTGCGTACCCACACTTAGCACGCAACCCCATTCATGAAGCGGCTCCCGCGATTCAGTCTCTCGTTAACGAAGTATGGGACGCTGGCAACGAATACTTCCCCGCCACAAGTTTTCAGATATCGAATATTCACGGTGGCACAGGGGCTGGCAACATCATTCCTGGCGATGTGGTCATCGATTTCAATTTCCGCTTTTCTACTGAATGTACCGTCGACACCTTGCAATCTAGGGTTCGCGACCTTTTGGATTCCCATCAGTTGCAATACGAGATTAAGTGGACCGTGAGTGGCCAACCATTCCTGACTCCAAAGGGCGAACTCAGCCAAGCTCTAAGTAGCGCCATCGAAGCCGAAACGGGCATCCAAACTTCACTATCAACCACGGGTGGCACATCGGACGGTCGCTTTATCGCACAGATTTGTCCACAAGTGGTTGAGTTTGGTCCTATCAATGCGTCTATCCATCAGATCAACGAACACATTGCGCTTAACGAACTTGAACCCTTAAAGAACATTTATCGTCGCACGCTCGAACAACTGCTTAAACAATGAGTGCATCAAAGCATTTCACAGACCTATCGGTAAGCCGCGCGGTTGAGCACGCATCGGGGCAACTAGATGAACTGCTCACCATCAGAGATTGGTTACGGTTTGCGGTCAGTCAACTGCACAGACATGAAGCGCGATTCGGACAAGGTACAGACAATGCCTGGGATGACGCGGTTTTTCTGGTGTTGGGTTGCCTTGATTTACCGGTCGATCAATTAGAGCCCTATCTAGATGCCCGGCTTTTGACTAGCGAGCGAAAGGTGGTTGCACAAGCCCTTTATCAACGCTGTGAGATGCACACACCAACCTCCTATATCCTGTCAGAGGCTTGGCAGCAGGGATTCCGGTTTCACGTCTCAACAGATGTATTGATTCCTCGATCACCGATTGCCGAGCTCTTGGCGACCGGCTTGTATCCTTGGATAGAGGCCCCCGAATCGCTTGGGCGCATCGCTGACTTATGCACAGGCTCTGGTTGCTTAGCCATCTTAGCTGCAATTCACTTCCCCAATGCAATTGTTGATGCAACTGACCTATCAGACGCCGCTCTAGGAATCGCTTCCAAAAATGTTGCCTCCTATGAACTCGCAAACCGCGTCAACTTGCACCAAGGGGACATGCTAGAGGCCCTACCGAAAGATCAGAAATATGACTTGATCATCTGTAACCCGCCCTACGTCAACCAAACATCAATGGCACAATTACCACCTGAGTTCTTACACGAGCCCACGATGGCGCTTGCTGGCGGTGAGGATGGAATGACGCTAATCAAACGATTAATTGCTGGCGCCGCTAAAACTTTAAAACCTGAAGGACATCTTTTGCTAGAAATCGGACACGAACGTCCCCACTTTGACTTGGCTTTTCCCCACTTAACCCCGCTGTGGATCGACACATTAGCCACTGAGCAGAGTCTCATGCTACTTCGCGCCGATCAGTTGTCATCGTGATTAGAGCCGATCACTTAACCATACGCCGTGGCACCAAAGTTTTATTTGAAGATGCCGAGTTTATGGTCCACGCTGGCGAACGAGTGGGCTTAGTTGGACGAAATGGTAGCGGTAAATCCAGTCTTTTTGCGGTCATAAAAGGTCAAGTCGACATTGATGCTGGCGACATCACCTACCCTGATAGCTGGCGCCTGGCTTGGGTTGAGCAGATGATTGACAACATGGATCGGCCAGCGCGGGAGCATGTCATTGATGGCGATCGCTTGCTACGCGATCTACAGGCGCAACGCGCGTTGGCCGAAACCGAATCAGTCAGCGGAGAAACCATCGCAGAACTTGAGGGGGCACTTGATCAGGCTGGTGCATGGCAAGCGAATGCGCGCGCAGAATCGTTGCTAGCTGGTCTCGGATTTTCTGCTGATCAATGGATGGCACCCGTCGGATCGTTTTCTGGCGGCTGGCAAATGCGTATCAGTTTGGCAAGGGCCTTGATGGCTCCATCTGATTTATTGCTTCTTGATGAGCCAACCAATCACCTTGACCTTGATGCCATGCTTTGGCTGGAGCGCTGGCTGGCAAGTTATGAAGGCACTGCCATCATTATTTCTCATGACACCGAATTCCTAGATGCTGTGTCACAGGTCATTCTGCACGTCGATCACAAGAAACTGGTTCGCTATAAAGGTGGTTACGAGTCGTTCCTCTCCCAGCGGGCTGAACGCCTACGGCAGACGCGCTTGGCGTGGGAGAAGCAAACGCAAGAAACGGCTCGAATGCAACAGTTCATTGATCGCTTTAAAGCAAAAGCTTCAAAAGCCAAGCAAGCCCAAAGTCGTGTGAAAGCCTTAGCTCGCATGCAGACTCTCGCGCCTCTACACGCTGAGGCAAACATTGATATTCGCATTCCGCAACCAGACAACACCCCAGACACGATGGTGCGACTTAAAGACGCTAGCGTGGGTTATGAATTAGATGGCCAATGGCGGGTGATCTTGTCAGAAATAAGCCAGCGGGTGGAAGCCGGAGACCGCATCGGCGTTCTAGGTGTCAACGGCGCCGGTAAATCCACTCTCATTAAACTTATCGCAGGTGAACTCGAGTCAATCACAGGCGAAAGATCAGCTGCCAAGACACTCAAAATCGGTTATTTCGCTCAGCATCAAATGGATGTTTTAGATGCCAAAGCAACCCCGTTACTGCATTTAGCACGCATTGCTCCTAATATTCGTGAACAACAGCAACGCAACTATTTGGCTCAATTCGGTTTTACTGGTGACCGAGTCAATGAGCCAATAGCCCCTTTTTCTGGCGGAGAAAAAGCTCGCTTGGCACTCGCCCTAGTGGTTTGGCATAAACCTAACTTACTGGTACTTGACGAACCAAGCAATCACTTAGATGTTGAAACACGTGAGGCTTTAACCACTGCCCTTGCCGAGTACGAAGGCAGTTTATTACTGGTGTCACACGATCGACATTTGTTGCGTACAACAGTTGATAAGTTTTGGTTGGTTGCCAATGGACAAGCGCTTGTTTTTGATGGTGACTTGGACGACTATCGACAGATGGCAAACTCATCAGGATCGAGCAAAGGTGGCGGTCGCTCCAACCAGAATGTCGACCGGAAACAACAACGTCGCGAACAGGCGCAGGCACGCCAACAGATTGCCAATGCCAAGAAACCTTTGGAAAAGAAACTAGCCAACATTGATTCACGCATGGCTGCCGTTCAGAAAAAACTCGAGACGCTTGAAACACAATTGGCTGACGAGAGTTTATATGCTGATTCTGAGGCCAATGCCCGTCAAGACGTGCTCGAACAACACGCTAAATTGGCCCAAGAAAAGTCACGCCTTGAGGAAGACTGGTTAGGTATCATGGGCGAAATCGAAGCCTTATCCCAGCCCGCTCAGGCCGAAGCAAAATGACCCGTCAGATTCAGCCTTGGATAATGTCAAGCTTTGCAATGCCTAATGCCAGTGTTTTGGTACCGACATCAAGGAAATGAATCTGCGCTTGGGCGTCGAGTCCTACTCCCGATAAGGCAAGAATAGTACCCTCACCGAAACGAGGATGCCTGACCCCCTGCCCCACACGGTACTTCACACCACCAACCGCCAAACCGTTAGACGAACCAATCGACGACTGAGGCTTAACTGCTGAGCCCGCAAAGCTCTGGTCGAGCCATCCACTGTTGGTTGTACGGGCTGAGAGCCATTTTGTGTGGTCCTCGGGTATTTCTTCCAAGAATCGTGACCGAATGCTATAGCGCGTTTGTCCATGCAACATTCGACTTTGAGCCAGGCTGACATACAACCGTTGACGAGCACGCGTCATCGCCACATACATTAAACGGCGCTCTTCTTCTAAACCACTGGGCTCGTTCAGACTGTTTTCATGGGGAAAAAGACCATCCTCTAATCCCGATATGAAAACCGCTTCAAATTCAAGCCCCTTGGCAGCGTGAACTGTCATGAGCTGAACCGCTTGCTCACCGGCTTGCGCTTGAGTGTCACCCGACTCCAAGGCCGCGTGCGATAAAAAAGAATCCAATGGCGACATCGGCACCACATCCGAATCCTCTGGCTCATTTGAATCGGTCGTTTCTCGCGCCACCCCGCTGGGAACGCCGGCTAACTCTTCTTCGAGCTCAAAAACCTTAGCGGCAGTGACCAGCTCATCAAGGTTCTCTAGTCGCTCAGCGCCATCACGTTGATTGCGATAGTGCTCACGCAATCCAGAGGACTCTAGAATCTGATCAACCGTTTCCGCCAGTGACAATCGCTGAGTGTCTTGTTGCATCTGGTGAATCAACGTCAAAAACTGAGCCAAATGACTGCCTGCCTTACCAGCCACGCGAGGCACAGCCTGCGCGAGGCTGGTTTCATGGGCGCGCGCCTGGTCTGTTAAAGACTCCAAACTTCTGGCGCCAATGCCACGAGCAGGAAAATTAACCACTCTTAACCAAGAGGTATCGTCGTCCGCACGGCTGGCTAATCGCAGGTATGCCAAGGCATGCTTGACTTCTTGCCGCTCAAAAAATCGCAAGCCACCATAAACCCGATAGGCAATGCCAGAGGAGAACAAAGCGTGTTCAAGGACTCGTGATTGGGCATTACTGCGATACAAAATTGCGATATCGCTGCGACCAAAGTCCTCTTGTGTCAATGCGCGGATTTCATCGATAATCCATTGCGCTTCGGCGTGATCGGTGGGCTGCTCAACCACGCGGATCGATTCACCCTCCCCAGCATCAGTCCAAAGTGTTTTTCCCAGTCGGCCGCTGTTATGGGCGATCAAAGCGTTGGCCGCGTCCAATATGTGACCATGGGAGCGATAGTTCTGCTCCAAGCGAATGACTTGGCCTTGAGCATAGTCACGCTGAAAGTCGGCCATATTTCCGACGTTGGCGCCACGGAAAGCATAGATAGATTGATCATCATCACCGACAGCAAAGATGCTCGAAGCACCCCCACCTAACAGTTGCAACCACTGGTATTGCAACCGATTGGTGTCCTGAAACTCATCGACAAGGATGTGCTTGAATCGTTGTTGGTAATGTGACCGGATAGGCTCATGGCGCTGCAGTAGCTCTAGCGCGCGCAGTAACAGTTCAGGGAAATCGACGACACCATCGCGTTGACACTGTGCTTCATATAGCGCGTAGATGTCTCGCAATCGACGGCTGAAAGGGTCGTCTACCTCTACGGCGTCAGACCTTAGTCCCTCTTCCTTAGAGCCATTGATGAACCGCTGGACGTCTCTGGCAGGAAATTTTTCATCATCGATGCCGTTGGCTTTAAGCAAGCGTTTGATCGCTGCGAGTTGGTCGCTTGTGTCTAAAATTTGGAAAGACTGAGGAAGACCAGCATCGCGGCTATGCGCACGCAGCAAGCGATGACAGAGACCATGGAAAGTGCCGATCCACATCCCACGCGTATCGATAGGCAAGACAGCGGCAACGCGCGTCTGCATTTCTCGAGCAGCTTTATTGGTAAACGTGACGGCCAGAATGGCCAAAGGACTTGCTAATCTATTTTGAACGAGCCATGCGATTCGGGTTGTTAAAACTTTGGTTTTACCGCTACCCGCGCCAGCCAATATGAGTGCGTGCCCCTGCGAGAGTGTGACTGCTTCTCGCTGGGGCTCATTGAGCTGTTCAATCATACTGCGTAGCGGCGTAGTCGCAGAGCGAACTCCTGTAAGCTTTCGATGCCGCTTTGTTGGGCACGTTGGCACCACGCTTGAAGGTCATGCAAAAGTTGCTCACTACTTGCGCTAGAGCTGTCCCACAGTTTGACCAAATCGTGACGCATCTGCACCATGACAGACAATGACTCGGTCTGTGACAATGCCTGATCAATCCTAGCCCTCTCAGCTGGCGCCAGGGTTTCTTCACCACGACCAAGCCAGTGCACCGCGGATTTAATCGCTTCGGTG
>JAWOGG010000169.1:0-4165 GCA_046497085.1 Orrella sp. | reverse complement strand
TCTGGATTAGGTCGTACCAACAACGCACATTGCGGCGAGAGACATAGTCACTCAACCGCACCCCAATTTTATAAACAACCTCTTATTAAAAGGAACATCATGAAAAAAACATTCGCTAGTCTTTTACTGAGCACCGGATTCGTTGTGTCTGCTCACGCTCAAACACCCCCGAACACACTCATCACCTATGCGGTAATTGATAAGCCAGAAGTCGTTGATGCCTCGCCAGTAGGTCCTTCAGTCGGTGATATGTATTTGCGCCATGGTGATGTGATGTTCACGCCTGATGGTGAAGCTGTCGGCACTTACTTCAGTAAGGGCACCATTGTGATGTGGGATAAGACCAAGAAAATGACCGCAACCGCATTCAGCTCCGAACTAGTCTTACCCGAAGGCACCATCTATAAAACTGACTTTGTTCAAGGGACGTTGAATGCCGAAGGCAAGTATGAACGAGCCAGTGCCGGTCATAAACATCAAGGCGCCATTCTTGGCGGTACGGGCAAATACGCTGGTATACGAGGCGCCTACGAAATTGAAGTCATGGATTCAGGCAAGTTGGGTAAAACCACCCATCAGTTTTGGTTAGGGCAATAACCTAAATTTCTGCCGTTGCAGCAATACATGCACATCCATCGGCATCGACGGTGGATGTGCTGGTTAAGAGATTTCAGGCGCGGTCATATTGAGCCTAAAAATTAAGTTCTATATAACCGTCTCTTTGAGGAGCGGTTAAACACTGAATTGCTCGACAGGCCTAATAGGCGGCGTGAAATCGTTCAAAAATGACATGCAAATCAAATAATGTTCGGTGGCTATGAATCCTTCTTTTTTTAATAAACTTACACAGCCCGCCACTGAAGAGTTGACGGGCTGGCAACATCATGTTGCTGCCGCAAGGATTTTTTGGAGTGAACTAACTACGGATGAGTTACTACAAACCCAAGGTCATCGCCAAGAATTAAGTATGCTGGTACAGGATCGTTACCGCATAGCGCAAGAAACGGCAAATAAACAAGTGCATGCTTTTATGTCACTGATCAACACTTACCCTGCTAAAACGCCAGTCACAAAAGATTCAACCCACCGCACGGAGATGTCGATAAACGACAAACAATAGCGTCCATAACAATTGATGACGACATCTCGCATCACTCGCTAACGCTAAACCCAACTGGTGTCCGCTAGAAGAAACCCATTGGGATGTCACACCCTTACACCTCTGTATCATTGGAAGCACTCTTTGAATGGGGATCGTAATGGCTCACCAAAAAACAAATGAAATCACACTGTTTTGGTCTTTCCGCAGCCCATATTCCTACCTTGTCATGCCGCGATTACGTGCGCTAGCTCATCAAAACAACCTGAGCATTGACGTCAAGGTCGTGCATCCAAACATCTTACGCAACCCCAACTACTTCAAAACCATGAACCCGTTGGCAAGGCCATATTTCATGCGCGATACTGCCCGTACCGCTGAATTTTTGGGGATGTCGTTTCGCCGTCCGGTGCCTGATCCTATTACGCAAGACCCTGTCACTCTTGAGGTTGACCAGGACCAGCCCATGGCTAGGTGGTTGGGACGACTTGGGGTCGCAGCGAGCGAAGCCGGCCAAGGATTTGAGTTTTGTTGGCAAGTGTCGCAATTACTGTGGGATGGCTCCACTGACGGATGGGATCAAGGCAATCATTTGGCCGATGCTTGTCAGCGTGCAAGGCTGGACTGGACCACGCTTAGCATGGCCGTTAAAAATCAGCCTGAACACTACGAATCCATGTTGCAGTCCAACGCCGACGCATTGACGGCTGCGGGACATTGGGGCGTGCCAACCATGGTGTACGAGGACGAAGTTTTCTTTGGGCAAGATCGGCTCGATGTGCTCGCTTGGCGAATTCAACAATCGAAACGCTGATCCTTATCTACAAAAAGATATTGGTCTGGGTTTGCGGCTAAATTCCACTGGGCTCAGGCATCGTTTCAATCACCGACGGTCGTTGCGACATTTTCTCGAACCATTGCTCAAGCGCACCCCGACCTTTTTGCCATTCCCATACCGTATGGCGCTTTTGTGCATAGCCCAAAACAGCTAACAAAGCTAAGCTCGCGGCATCGACTGCAGCGTAATATCCATTCTCCACGTCTTGTACCAATGCGTCAGCCACACGATCAGCCCGCAATGCTTCTAATGCCAGCACCGAAGGACTACGCTCGGAGACTGGGCGTCGAAGCTCTCGATTCCAGACGGCAATGCCGTCTAATAAACCCAAGGCACGGCCATAGGAAGCCAACCCCTGTGCCTCTTGCGGCACCATTTTGGGTGCATCGCCTTGTTCATCAAGCCATTGCAGTATTAAAGTCGTCTCTGAAAGCGTTGGGCCACTTTCTAAGGCTAGCGCAGGCACTCGACCCGTGGGGTTATACGGCAACACTTTAGCGACAGGATCTCGCAAAGTTGTCAGGCGTTCTGAAACAAGCGAAGTCAAACCCCTTTCACGTAATGCCATTCGACAGATGCGGGCGTAGGGTGATCCTGTGGTGTAGAAAAGTTCGGGCATAAAAACTCCAGCCAAAAAATACGTCATCCTGCGGGACGTTTCAGTCAATGTAGCGCAAAAGACAGTATGCTTAGTTTTGAGATTTAGGTCTGCTAGTTTGGGTCTGTTAGTTTAGGTTTGATACCGAGACCTGCTATGTACCCGTCAGGAGACATCCCGTATGAGTAACCAAAAGCACTGGGAAGAAGTCTATTGCACCAAAACGCCTGAAGCGGTGAGTTGGTACACGCCACACTTAAATACCTCGTTAGACTTTATCGACCAAGCAGCCACTGACCTTGATGCCAACATTATTGATGTCGGCGGTGGCGAATCCACACTTGTTGATGATCTACTCGAACAAGGTTACCGAAACCTTAGCGTTCTCGACTTTTCAACCAAGGCCATCGCCGTGGCAAAGCAACGCCTCGGAACAGCCGCTGATACGGTTACCTGGTATGAGGTCGATATCACGACTGCCTCACTACCCTCGCAACAATTTGATGTTTGGCACGATCGCGCTGTCTTTCATTTTTTAACCGATCCGCAACAAAGAAGCGCCTATGTGGCTCAAGTCTTAAGATCAGTCAAAGTGGGCGGTCATATCATCCTAGCCACCTTCGGCCCTCAAGGTCCTGAAAAGTGTAGTGGCTTGCCGGTGGTTCGTTACGACTCACAAACCTTGCAGGCTGAGCTCGGAGAGTCATTTGTTCTGATTCGCAGTAAGACTGAGGATCACCACACACCGGCAGGGACAGCACAACAGTTTTTGTATTGCCACTTTAGGTATTCATGACGTTACAGCAAGTCATTGCCTATGTCCTCGAATTTGAGTAGCCATCAAAACGCCTGGCCGCCTGTGTAAACTAAGACTTGATTGATCAGATAGAGTCTTTGTTGCCATGCAGGTTTCTTCTCAGCGGGTCGCCGCGGTTGACGCACCGATAATCCCCACCATCGCGAGCCTGGTCCGAGAGCATCCTGGCACCATTTCTCTTGGCCAAGGCGTGGTGAATTATGGCCCGCCAAAGCAAGCCATTGCTGCGCTCCCAGAGTTGCTACAAGAAAGCCAACTGAATAAGTACCAATCGGTGTTTGGATACCCAGCCCTATTAGAGGCGCTGGAAAAGAAACTGCTTGAAGAAAACGGTATTCCCATCAGCGCAGACAACAAGGTCATGGTGACCGCTGGTAGTAATTCGGCGTTTCTAAATGCCGTGTTGGCCGTGAGCGAGCCTGGCGATGAGTTCATCATTCCGCTACCGTTCTATTTCAATCAAGAAATGGCCATTCGCTTGTGTGGCTGTGTCCCAGTCACCGTACCAACGAAACCAGATTGGCAGCTCGATCTCGAAGCGATTAAAAGCGCCGTCACTAGCCGAACCCGTGCCATCATCACCGTTTCACCCAACAACCCAACCGGTGCGGTCTACGACGAGGCCTCATTGACAGCGGTCAATCGCCTGTGCGCTGAGAAAGGGATTTACCACTTCAGCGACGAAGCCTATGAGTCCTTTACATTTGAAGACTCGCAGCATTTCTCACCCGCCAGTCTACCGGGTGCCGCAAGTCACACGCTTTCGTTCTACTCGTTGTCTAAGAATTACGGCATGGCGAGTTGGCGCATGGG
>JAWOGG010000151.1:0-4022 GCA_046497085.1 Orrella sp. | reverse complement strand
CCACCAAATAAATCGACACCAAGGTGAAACTCAGTGGCGCGCCACCCGGAATCATGGCGAGGATACCGGTGATCACACCCATCAACACCGGCGACGGAAAACCCACCACCCAATAAGCCAGACCCAATACCACGCCCTCGCCGATGGCAATTAACCCCATCCCTGTGACGGTTGAGCTAATGGTTGCCGGGACAACCCGAGAGAAATGTTGCCAGCGATTAGGCAGCAACCGTTCACCCACCAGGTCTAACTGTGCCGTCAACTGGTGTCCGTCTTTATAAACAAAGAAGAGTGTCATCAACATGAAGAGCACAGTTAATGCAATGTGGAACACATCGCTTGTTGCCGTGATGGCCAGCCGATAAATATCCCCTAAGTGCTGCCCCGTGAAAACCTCTACCCAGTCACCCAGCGCTTGGGGCTCACCAAGATATTCGTTCCAGTAACCGGCGACGGTCTGCCCGATCAATGGCAACGATGTCACCCATTCAGGTGCGAACACACCCTCGCGGTTGGCCTTAAGTAGCCAAGCGACAAAGTTGGAGGCTTCCGAAATCGCGTAATAGAGTGCCAACGATAGTGGTAGCACCAATACGGTCATGATCAAGAACAGTGACAGGGTGGCGGCCAAGACGGTTTTGCCGTCCATCTTTTTGACTAAGCGCGCGTAAAGCGGCCAACTCGCAAAGCCGATAATGAGTGCCGCCAACACTGGCACCAAAAATCCCGAGAAAAAATACACCGCGGCTGCCAGCACCAAGACCAGCAAGAGTCTCACTAACAGTGGGACAGGCAGCACGCGGTCCATCAGCCGAGAACTCTAATAGGTTGACCTTTTTTAAAGGCATCAATCGCCGCCACCACATTCGGAAAATAAACGCTGAAATTGTCAGTGGTGACATAGCCCAGGTGGGGAGTCAGAATAGTGTTTGGCACCTGGCGCCAAGGGTCGTCAGCAGGCAATGGTTCGGTCTCAAAAACATCCAGACCGGCCCCGGCGATACGACCCTCCTGCAACGCTTTTTTAAGCGCGAGTAAATCGACTAGCCCTGCACGCGAGGTGTTGACAAAGTAAGCGCTTGATTTCATTGCTTCGATACAAGCAGCATCAATAATGCCCTCTGTCTTATCGCTTAAGACCAGGTTCACTGAAACGATATCGGCCATTTCAAACAGTGCTTTTTTATCGACTCGCCGCACACCAGCAGCCTGTGCTCTTTCATCGGTTAAGTTCGGGCTCCAGGCCACCACATCCATTCCGAAAGCACGTCCATACTGGGCGACTTGTTGACCGAGCTTACCGGCCCCTACCAACCCCAAGCATTTACCAGATAGCGTAGGCGTCATGATGGTCTGCCAGAGACCATTTTGCATATTGGTGGCTTCTTGAGGGATACGCTTAAACAACGCCAACGCCAAGGCCCATGCCAACTCAGCGGTGCCCACTGCGCCGTTTTCATCGCCGGGCGCACCGCACACCATCACGTTCTGGCGGCTACATGCGGGCAGGTCAATGGCGTTATTGCGCAACCCTGTAGTCACAATCAGCTTTAAGTTGGGCAAGGCCTCAATGAGCGAGGCGGGAAAGCGAGTGCGCTCACGCATCGCAACAATCACGTCAAATTCGGCCAGGGCGTTGGCGCAATCGGATGCGGGGATATAGTCTTGGAAGAAAACCACCTCATCGCCCAGACTATCCCAATCCGCCATTGATTTGGCTGTGTTTAAGTAATCGTCGAGCACCGCTATTTTCATGACTTCCCCTTTTTTGTTTTAGAGACTATGGCGTGTGTTGGGACTGTTTAAGACTATTGAAGACGTTTGAGCAACGCCTCTTTAGAGATCGCACCCGGTACTCTAGAGCCATCAGTAAAGAAAATGGCGGGCGTGCCCTCAATACCTAACGATTGCGCCAATTTCACAAAATCATCAATCGGCGCCTCACAGTCTGCTTCGGGCGGCTCAACACCACTCAACATCCATTCATCCCAGACTTTACTTTGGTCATTTGCACACCAAACGTTCTTAACTTTCTCAGTCGAGTCTGCCGACAAAATAGGCAACAAAAAGGTATAGACGGTTAAATCATCAATGCCTTCCATGCTACGTCGTAACTGCTTGCAATACCCACAGTTGGGGTCTTCAAAGAGTGCCATCTGGCGCGAACCGTCGCCCCTGACTTGAGTAATGGCCAACTCCATTGGCAATGAATCGAAATCAATTCGGGCCAGCTCTTCCAGTCTTTTCTCAGTGATGTCTTGGCGTGTACTGGCATCGATCAAATGCCCATCAAGCACGAACGTCACCGGCTCGTCGGTATAAACCAAGCTCGAGCCGAGCTGCACCTCAAACAGACCAAAGTCGGTGTGTCGCACTTCAGTCACTGGCATATTGCCAAAGCGCTCACTAAATATTTGCTTAACCTGCTCGGTCTGTGCATCAGACGTGCCTGCTTTATCGCTGCTTTCAGGTTCGACCGTCGACTGCTCAGGCGGGGTCGATGTCTGGGACACCGCCGGACCAGCCACCGTGAGACCCAACGCAGCCAGAGACAACAGCCAGGCGCATGTCATCCGTTTTACTTGCAACATCTTTTTCTCTCCAAATTAAAACGCCGGGCGCTCAGCGCGACGCTCACGCTGAGCGCTGAGCGCCCTCGATTAAAAAGCGCTTGATCAACGGCACACGATCCACCAGACTTAGACCCGCGTTTCGTAACCAAGGCACGGGCGGCAAAGTCACATCGAATAATCGTTTTAATCCGTCAGTCACCAAGCGCATTTCCAAAATCGCCTGAGCCCGCTCGCGCCGGTAACGACGTAGAACCAGGGCATCGCCAGGTGACAAAAATACTTCCCTTTTGAGCACAACGTCGCACAATGCCTTAGCGTCACCCAATCCCAAATTCAGTCCTTGACCTGCCAGGGGATGGACCCGGTGTGCGGCGTCTCCAACCAACGCGATATTGGGTCCGATCATGGGTGACTGTGCAACAGTCAACTCAAATCCTTTCAACGGGCTACGCGGTGTTAGTTGGCCCAAGCGCCCACGTGTTGCTTGAGACAGCGAAGATGAAAGCGCTTCCCTTTGCTGATCTGCAGACATCTCAAGCAGCTCGTTGGCGCGGTTGGTTTTTAAAGACCAGACCATTGAAACTTGATGGCCATCATCCGTATCGGGCATCGGTAAAAGACCCAATACACCCTCCGGACGAAACCATTGCAGCGCAACCGACTGATGAGGACGCTCGCAGTTCAATTGTGCGACCACGCCAACAGCATCATAAGGTTCGTTTTGATAGGGTAAGCCTGCCAAAGTACGCAATGTTGACTGCGCCCCATCGGCTGCCACCCATAGATCTGCTTGTAGCGTTTGTCCTTTCGTGGTGACGCCAGTGGCGTTCTGGTATTGCGCCAAGGTGTCCTCGATCCATCGAACCCCATAGACTTTAAGGGCTTGGCTCAACACACGCTCTAGTTCACCGGCTTCGATGATCCACGTCAGTTCGGTCTGTGCCGCTTGCCAAGCCCGCAAATAGAGTGCGCCAAATTGATCCCCGCGTACCTCCATCGCCTCTACCCGAGTGACCCGAGCCATATTGAGCATGGACCACACACCGATCGATTCGAGAAACAATTGGCTGGCACCGGAAATGGCGTAAACCCGGGGATGAAACGTGTTGCGATCTGTCGGCAGTGCTGCAACAGGTGGGCCGAGTAACACCACATCCTGACACCCGCCTCTAGCAAATGCGAGTGCGCTAGCCATGCCAACAATACCCGCACCACAAATCACAATGGCGTTTTTCATCGTGCTGACGGGGCTCCTGCCTGTTTGGGCCATAGCAGCCACATCTTGCCACGTTGCTTCATCCGACCCGCCATCGCCCCCGCCTCGGGGCCGAACCCCCAGAAATAGTCTGCGCGAGCAGCGCCTTTAATGGCCGTGCCAGTGTCTTGTGCAAACACCAAACGATTGAGCGGTTGCTTTGACGATGGCATGGTGGTTGTTAGATAAAGCGG
>JAWOGG010000142.1:0-3526 GCA_046497085.1 Orrella sp. | reverse complement strand
GATCTGATGAGCTTGAACTGCTGCTTGCCGACGGTTGCTTCAAACCGCCGGTCGGAAGAGCCGTTTTTGAGGACTGAGAACCACTCGATGGAGTGCTTGGCTGAGCGTGTGAGGTTGTGCTGGCCAGTGCTAAAGCGAATATCGCAAAAAGGACAGACATCACAGGGGCCACAGAAGGCAATAAAGTGGTCGAACCAGCGATACCATCTGCGGTCTCGGCATGCAATGTATGTAAGGTTTTCATGGGAGTGGTGGCGGGTGTTGGTTAACTGAAATATGTTTGGATTTCTATTAAATCAGTTTTATTTTTTTTATCCCTTCAAAAACCTTCAATTGCTCATAAGCCCCCATCAGCCCATAAACCCATAAGACCGAGAGCCCGTGAGCCCGTGAAGCACGGCGTCATGGTTTGGTTGTAAACCACCCGGGTAAGCGCCAAGACCAGTGGATGGCTGCGGCTCGTAACAAAAACGCCACGAGGGTGCCAGCCAATAGCGCTTCAGATTGCAACGTTGGAAAGAAATGTATTGTCAGAAGCAAGATGAAGCAGCCAATGAAGATTGGAACGGTATAAACCTCATCACTCATGAGTAACGTCTTTCTGCCAGCCAATACGTCACGTAACAGTCCACCGCCAATAGCGGTAATGATTCCAAGCATCAAAGGACCTAGCGGCCAGCCGAAATCCAATTCCAATGTTTTAAGCGCGCCACCCACTCCAAATAACGCCACGCCCATGGCATCGATGTATAGGAATAATTTAAAAATCTGGGGTTTAGAAAACAGTGATTGAGCCACAAAAGTGATGACGCTCGCCAGTACCGCGAATCGCACATAGCTTAGGTCTGCCGCCCAAAAAACCGGTACATCTAAGATGAGATCTCGAATGGTGCCACCGCCAATGGCGGTGATGACACCCAGTACCACTGCCGAAAAAAAATCAACCCGCCGTTGAGCCACCGCCAGCACACCAGTCACCGCAAAAGCAACAGTGGCCATCATGGAGAGGACAAAGTTGATTTGATCAAACGACATGGAAAGGCACTCCTCTAATAGGCTGAGCGGCGACGTTTAATCTGAGAAAGGCGTTGTTGTCAGGGGGCTATGGGACTTGAATCAACCTTTGGTTTGGCATTTGGCGCCGTCAGGTGCTTGTTGGTTTTGTAGGGAATACGCCATTTGTTGGGCCAAGGAAAGGACATTTGTCTGTTGTGCGGCAACCAACGGGGCCACGCCAGCAGTGGCTGGTTCTGACAAAAAGGAATAACAAGTCAGAGAGGACTTGGTTTCATCAGCAAAATTGATTCGCCATACCGCTGCCAATGATGACTGACGGGCTGGTTGCATGTCGAACTGCTGGATGTCGATGATGATTTCATTAACACCCGTAGCTAGCTTACCGCTGTTTGGCATCACGCCTTGCAGAGGTGGCGTGCCGAGTGTTTGAGTCATCGCTTGCGACAAGGCGCTGCGCAAGATTTGCCCCAGTGGAGCGGTCCACTTGTCATTGCTCAAAACCATCAGCTGATCGTTGGATTGACGCACAACCAATGGAGTGTCATCGACGGCTGCTGGTACAGCAACGCGATTTAGCACATAGGGCTCGTCAAACGAGAGACCCGTGTTTGAGGTTGCCTCGTTTTGTGGGGTGCTTAATGTGTAATAAGCAGTGCCTTGTGAGGCACAACCGATGAGCAAAGCGCTCGATAGCAAGAGGGTCGAGTAGTAGATGGATCTCATTGTTCGCTTCCCAGTGTTTCGCGCGAATACGGCTGCGCGGACTCTCCAAAAATAATCGAATTGGGTTTGGCTCGTAATTCATCAACCAGTGACCGAGTGGCACGCACAGCGCGATCCATTTCTTGCAAACTGTTGTCAATTTGTGATGGCAAGGCGGTGCTGGACTCTAACAGAACGTTGACATCGACCAGAGTCTTTTGCAGCTCATTAAGAGTAGCCGTCAGTTCTGGCGTGACCGTGGTCTCAAGAGACTTGGTGAATGCGGTGATTTCATTGAGTGATGCACTCAAGTCATTGGCCAACTTCTCAAATGGAATTTTTTCTATGTTGGTGACGATGGTTGCGATCTGCTTTTGAATTTCATCGATGCCGGTGGAGGGCACGCTCGGAATGACGAAAGGCAAGGCTGTTGATACTTCCTCAACGGGCGGGGCATCCTTTTGTAGAGAGAGCGAAATATAGAGGCTTCCCGTCAAAAGACTGGCAGTTTTTAGTTCGGCTCTCAAACCGCGTCTAACAAAAATGGACAGTGACTCAGCCGCTTGTGAGGGTGTTTGGTTGATCTTTGCCATGGTTTGAAAGACTGGGCCCAAACGCGCGGGGTACAGCGTTGCTTTTACCCGGGTAAAGAACTGGCCTTTATAAATATCAAAGTCCAATTCAGTCGAATTGATGCTACCGATGTTGATGCCCTGAAAGCTCACGGGTGCGCCGGCTTCCAAACCACGGGTTTGTTGGTAAAACTTCATACTGATGGGAAGTGCCACGCCGATAGGCACAGAACTGGCTGCGACTTTGTTTTCATAAAGCTTGAAGCGATAGTCTTCGGCGAGTGGCCGTTTTGGTCCAAAATTAGAAAAGGCCAAGCCACCTGCCAAGATACTCACCAATGATTCAGTGGAAACGGTCAAGCCATCAGCGCCAACGTTGACGTAGATGCCGCTCTCATCCCAAAAGCGAGTGTTGCCGTTGACGTATTTGTCATATGGCGCGTCGATGAACACGTCTAAGTCGACGAATTTGCCACTCGGATCAAGTTTGTAGTCGGTGACGACCCCCACCGGGATACGTAAAAAATAGATTGGGGCGCCGGGACCTAGCGAACCAAGCGTGGGTGAGCGCAGGCGAAACTTCGAGCCCGGTCTGTCGCTGGAAATAGGAGGGGGTTGCTCGAGCCCTTTGAATTTGAATTTCTCGGCCTTACCCATTTGCAGCTCTTTACTGTCGACATTGATGTAAACCCCAGACAGCAGTGTGGCCAAGCCGGAAACACCGCTCAAGCCGATAGTGGGCTTGACCACCCAAAACTGTGTCCCTTCATTGGCTAGCCCCTCGGCATTTTTGTCTAACTGTGCATCGACTAAAACAAAGTCACCGGATTCACTTAAGCGGATGTCAGTGACGGTGCCAACCAATACATCCCGAAACTTGATTTTTGTTTTGCCTTGCTCTAAACCGCTGGCCGATTGAAAGCTGATGGTGACTGTTGGGCCTTGATTCGACCAGTCATGCCATGCAATTGACAAGCCAATGGCGGCAGCGACGATAGGAATAAGCCATACCAACCAGAGATTGCGTTTTTGCTTGCGTGCGATTCGTGGCGCGGGCAAAGCGTCCGTTTTAGGGTCTGGTGGGGCCGTCATGAAACTGATTGTCCTTGTTTAAATAATCGCTGTGGCAGATTGTTTGTTTTCTTCTCGGATATGACTGCGATAGCCGGCACGGCGCCACGCCAATCGTGGATCAAAACCCATGGCAGCAATCATCGTCACCACCACCACACCAC